>CAZQGZ010000038.1:0-13573 GCA_964592935.1 uncultured Chitinophaga sp.
CGGAAGCGATCCGGTTGACCCTGCAACAAAATTAAATGTGTGGGTATGTAATACCGGGAATCCCTGCTGGTCGCAGTTTCCGGGGGGCAACCTGCTTACTGATGGTATAGTAATGCACTATGTTTATTTTGGATATAATAACACGACCTCCAGGATCACAACACATGAAACGGGTCATTGGCTGAACCTCCGTCATATCTGGGGAGACAGCCAATGTGGTAATGATTTTGTACAGGATACACCTAAACATTTTGGTCCCAGTAGCGGATGTACCCCAGCCGGAACGAGAAGCACCTGCAATGGTCAGCCACTCTTAATGTGGATGAATTATATGGATTATGGCAACTCTTCCTGCAGATATATGTTTACAGATGGCCAGAAAAACAGAATGGACGCCGCTATTCTCAATGCAAGACAAGCTTATTTTGCGGCAACTAAAATATACACTGATATTTTACCCCAGTGAGTTTTGGCTTTGTTGTTCAGAAAAAAGCTAAACTTTTCGGATGATGCTGCCAGGAAAAAGGACCGGGCATATTTTTTCTATTCCGGGTGACATTCGTTGCGGAAGTAACTTGAATATTTATTAAAAACTAAAACTTAATTAACATGAAACAGAAAATTTCGTTTCTGCTATTAGCAGTATTATTCGTGTTTGCTTTGCCTAACACTGCATCAGCGTGGAAGATTACTATTAAGGGCGAAAATTTTGATATATGTATTTGTGGAGGCGAGGATGAGCCGAGACCCTGCTGTACCAAAGGGAGTATAAGTCAACCATTTGATAATATGAATGACCCAATAGTTATTAAAATTAATAACAGGCTTATAGAATTCGAACATATGGAATTAGTACTGGATAAAAGTATGTTAACAGGCACAGCAACGATAGGTTCAAAAACAGCAAAGACAGGATCAAAAGGTGAAAAAATGCCTAACGCAACAGAAATTCGGAATGGCATTAATCCAGATCAAATTATTTTCTTGAATCAAAAAACAGGGGAAAGTATCTCCTTTAAAACTTATTTAAATATTTTGGGAAAATGTAAGAATGGATAACTTATTATACGACGAGTCCCCCTACGTATTTACCTGTTCATATTTTTCTATTTATGGGAGGACTCGTCGGGGAAAAAGAATAATACAAATCACATTTTCAATGCCGGTTTTATATCCCTCACTTTGGTTGTAGCTCCGCCATCTAATGTCATGTTCACAGGTTTATTAATTTTCCAAGCACCACGGGTAAAATCCGGGATATCCATGGTCTTTGACTTTTTAGCAACGGAACTTTCGCTGAGTGGACCGATAGCACTCCACGATGCTGCGTCATAAACATCCTGGTCGAGGGGAAGGCCGTTACGGAGACAATCTATAAGCCGCCAGTCCATGATGAAATCCATGCCGCCATGTCCGCCCACATCTTTGGCAATAGCGCCGATATGGTTGACGATGGGCGGGGAATATTTTTTATACAGATCATCCAGTTCTTCCTTTTTGACCCAGCTATGTCCGAATGCGATCCGTTCGGGTGAAGGCCATTTGCCTGCCGAACCTTTGGTGCCGCTGAGTACATGAATCCTCGAATAGGGCCGGGGTGATGACACATCATGCTGGATCATCATGGTTTTTCCTTTAAAGGTTCTTATCAGCGACGTATTCATATTTCCCCGGTAAGGTTTGTTGGTATATTCATTGAAAAATGGATCCTTTGCCGCCATTTCTTTGGCCAGGTCATTCAAGGAAAAATCATTCGTACTCATGCTCACCATATGGTCCATCTTATCACCCCGGTTGATGTTCATGCACTGGGCAATAGGTCCGAGGCCATGTGTGGGATAAAGATTGCCGTTCCTCGAAGCATTTTCTTTCAGCCTCCACATATCGGCATAGGCATTTTTATTAAAGAGCCAGGCGCGGCTCAGATCGTGAATGTAGGCGCCTTCGGCATGAACGATTTCCCCAAACATGCCCTGCCTGGTCATGTTCAGTGTTAATTGCTCAAAAAAATCATAGCAGCAGTTCTCGAGCATCATGCAATGCTTCTTTGTTTTTTCCGATGTTTCCACCAGTTGCCAGCATTCATCCAGGGTTTTGGCTGCCGGCACTTCGGTAGCTGCATGCTTGCCATTCTTCATGGCATATACGGCGATCGGAGTATGGAGATGCCAGGGAGTTGGCGTGTATACCAGGTCAATATCATTGCTTTCGCATAATGCTTTCCAGCCTTCTTCACCGGAATATTCTTTTGCCTTTGGCCGCTGCATTTTTTCCAGTGATTTTTGAGAAGAAGAAACCCGGTCAGGATATTTATCACAAAGCGCAACGATTTCCACGCCATCAATATAACTCAATCTTTCAACGGCTTCGGAGCCTCTTTGTCCGAGGCCGATAACGCCAATGCGGACGGTCTCAATTTTCGGGGCGGCATAACCGCACATATTAAAACGCTGTTCCTTATTTTCAAATCGGGATGAACGATCCAGTTGCTCATCGCTTACACCAAATGTTTCAGCAAAAGAGGGGATGCCGGTGGCCAGCGCGCCGCTGCCGATAGCAAAGCCTTTTAAAAATTTTCTGCGGTTGGGATTCATAATCGAGGAATGAGGCTGCTAAGATGAGGAAAAATTATCGTATGCAGGAACGCCGGTGTGGAATTAAATTATTCGGAGTTTAAAAAATTGGCGGGTCACATGAAGGAAAGAGATAGGGGGGTTATACCAGTGAATCATCAATAGCATCTAAAAAATCTTTTCGTTTGCGGTGAGAAACCTCGAGTTTTGCATTGTTTTCCATCACTACATAACCGCCATTGTAACGCTGAAATTCTTTGATATGAACCAGGTTGATCAACGAGGAGTGGTGTATACGGAAAAATTTATGTGAAGAAAGCTGCGATTCAAAATCACCAAGAGGTTTTGATGCCAATATTTTTTTCCCGCTGATCATATAAATATTGGTATATCCCCCCCTGGCTTCGCAATACAGGATATCAGAAATTTTAACAAAAACAATTTTATCAGCCATGGCAATGCCGATCCTGGATACAGATGTGCCGCTGGTTTGCGCCAAAATTTTCTCCAGGTTTTGAATACGGACACTGAGGTGATTCTCATTTTTCCTGATCTCCGTTTTTATTTTTGACACGACTCTCACAATATCGTCCGTTTCAACCGGCTTTAATATGTAATCCATAGCGCTGAGCCGCAGCGCTTCAATGGCGTATGTATCAAAAGCAGTTATAAACACAACATGAAATCCGGGACTTGAAAAAGACCGCACCAGGTCAATACCGCTCATAACGGGCATTTCCACATCCAGGAAAACAAGATCAGGCCGGAGGTCTTCAATTAATTTTTTTCCCAGTACCGGGGAATTGCTGGTGGCAACAACCTGTACATCATTCCAGCACTTCTTTTTTAAAATTATTTCCAGGGCTTCGATAGCCAATGGTTCATCGTCAATGATTATTGCCTGTATCATAAATTAATTTTGTAAAGACTCAGAAAGCTTTAAAGGTATTTTTATAGTAACCAGGGTGCCGGCAACTTTATGATTTTTGATCACATCGGTCACGTTTGTCTGGATGGTAGAACCATACTCCTTGTTCAACAGTTTAATTCTTTTATTAATTAATTCCATTCCTTTAGACTTGTGTTGTTTCCTGAAAAGACTTTTTAATTCTTCCGATTTTTTTCTCCCTACTCCATTGTCTTCAATTTCATAATTCATATTACCGTCTTCCCGGTTAATGCGTATCTGTAGTTGTTTGTCAGAATCTTTATAGGAAAGTCCGTGCCAGATGGCATTCTCTACATAAGGCTGAAGAAACATATTGGGAATCAGGATTTGCTCTGTATTCAGGGAAGAGTATGTAGAAATGGAATATTGCATATCCGGTACCCGCAGTCCTTCAAGACTTAAATACAATTGAAGAAAATCAATTTCTTTCTGCAAAGGGATGAAGGGCTTATCTGCATTTTCCAGCATCATGCGGAGCAGTCTGGCAAACCGGGAAAGATAGGATTGGGACCTGTCCGAATCTTCTTTCAGGATCAGGGTCTGGATGGAGTTCAATGAATTGAACATGAAATGCGGATTTAGCTGGGAGCGGAGACTCTGCATTTCCAGTTCAGCCATTTTATGAATTGTTTCTGATTTTTCAACAGCCTGTTTTTTTTGGTTTCGTTGCCTGATATAGTGGAATAAAAGCACCGAGGTCATTATGACCAGGATCAGTCCCAAAACCAACAAATTGACCTGGTGCTGGGTTTCCGTTTTTATTTTTTCCTGTTTGGCCTTTTCTTCCAGCGTGGCTTTTTCCATTTCATATTGTACCCTGACCTCAGAAATTTTATTAAACATAACATTATTGAACAACGAATCTTTAAGTTGTATATAACGGTTTAAGTACTGTAGGGCTAAGACCGAGTTATTGATCTTTTGATAGGCATTGGACAAAGCCAGATAGGCAACTAATGTGGTAGAATTATCTTTTATTTCTTCGGCTATGGCGAGACCCTTTTGCAGGCAACGTATTGCTTCGGCATATTTTATTTCCCTTTCCACACCCTTGGTTTTGCCGGCTTGTTTGAAATATACTGATCCAATATTTGTGTAAAGCATATCCAGCTGCCCCTTATATTTTGTTTTTTCAAGAATAATTTTCATTGAAGCAAAGAGATACTTTAAAGCATCTTTATAATTGCCCATATCATTGTACACATCACCGATATATCTGTAAATGGCGCCGGTTGATTCCTCTGAATTCATATATTTTGATTCGTCCAGGGCAAAGAAGAAATATTTCAGTGCTTCATTATAATTGCCCTGCCTTTGGTATGTTGTGCCGATGTATCTGTACGATTTGCAAAGCTGATCACCTCTCAGGTTTTCTTCTTTTATCATTTTCAATCCCGCTAATTGATATTTTAAAGCTTCATCATTATTGCCGGTTACAGAATATACATTTCCAATTCTGAAATATTGTTCCCGGATACCGGGTTTATTATGGACTTCTTCCTGGATCTTTAACACCGAAAAAAATTTTTGCAACGCATTAGCATAGTCGCTTTTATTGTAAAACACCAGTCCAAGCCAGTAGAGAGCATCTGCTTTTTCTTTTGGGCTGTTTGTTTTATCAGCCAGTACCAGGGCGGAATCGGCATACTTTATTACTGCATCCCATTTATTTGATTTTTCTGATTGGGTTATTGCATAGATTAAAGCGGTTATTTTATTAAAAACAGATGCTTTACCCTGATCTGATTTTTCTTTCTTTAAGACCAGAGACATTGAATCAACGACATGATTTATCTTTCTGTCCGGGTTAATTTTTAAAGATTGTGCAAATGAATACCCGTTGCCAGGCAGAAGCAAATACAATAAGAACACTCTGAAATTATTTAACCACATTTCGGTTGAAAGATTGATTACGAATACCACTCAGTAAGGTATAAAATAAATTTGAATTCAATTTTCTGCCGATTTGTTTCTTTTAACCGTGCCATTTTCAGCAATGGCTGTCAGGCATTGGAAAAGTGTGATTTGGCTATGTACACTTATTTTTCAGGACGGACACTTATTCAGGCTGTACTGGCAGTTGTTAATCTAATATTGCTTCCACTGCATATCGTTAGTAGATTTATCCGGTGTAAGCGTGAATAAACGGATACGAAAAGGGTGTTCCGTGACTGCTAAATAGAAATTTAAAGTTTCGCTTTTGTGGTTATTTTGAAAAAGGCAAATATTTAAAAACGGTTTGATACCTCTCAACCGGATTTGCTTTTTCCTTTTCCCCTTAAATTTTCTATATGAGTGCTGATGGCTGAGCTTCCAAATGAAAGCCTCAGGGTTTAATAAATAATTTTTGTAATGGCATTTTTGGTATAACACTTCAGTAGATTTTCAGGATTAGGATCAGATAATCAGGGCTTCTAAAATCATCTTTATGAAAAAGTTTATTACATTATTTATTGCAGTAGCCAGTAGCTATTCTTCTTTTACTCAGGACCTGAACCTTGCATGGGCCAAAAAAGCCGGTGCTGCTGCTAATGATATCGGGTATTCCGTAGCTGTGGATGCTGCGGGTAATGTTTATACAATCGGGCATTTTAGCGGCACCGTGGATTTTGATCCGGGTCCCGGCACATTTAACCTGACCGATAATGGAGCCCTTGATGTCTTCATCAGTAAGCTAGATGCTTCAGGCAATTTCGTATGGGCAAAAAAAATAGGTGGCACGGGGAGTGAAATGGGTTACTCCATAGCATTAGATGCATCAGCAAACATTTATTTAACCGGTTATTTCAGCGGTTCGCCGGATTTTGATCCGGGTCCCGGAGTATTTACACTAACCGATAATGGTGCGACCGATATTTTTGTGTGCAAATTGGATGCTTCAGGCAATTTTGTCTGGGCCAAAAAAATGGGGGGCGCGGGAAGCGAGACCGGTTATTCCATTGCGTTAGATGCTTCCGGGAATATATTTACTACCGGATCTTTCAGCGGTTCACCGGATTTTGATCCGGGTTCGGGGGTATTTACACTAACAGATAATGGTGCGATCGATATTTTTGTGAGCAAATTAGATGCTTCAGGCAATTTTGTATGGGCAAAAAAATTGGGGGGCCTTGGAAGCGAAACGGGTTATTCTATAGCGGTGGATGCTTCTGGTAATGTTTATACTACAGGAAATTTTAATGGGACTACAGATTTTGATCCGGACGCCGGTATCTTTAATCTGACATCTGTTGACGATCTTGATATTTTTATCAGCAAACTGGATGCATCCGGAAATTTTGTTTGGGCAAAAGGGATCGGTGGAACTGCGAATGATAATGGTTATTCAATCAAAGCAGATGCCTCCGGAAATGTTTACATAACCGGTTATTATAATTTTACAGCTGATTTTGATCCGGGGCCGGGTGTTTTCAATTTAACTTCTGTTGATGATATCGATATTTTTATTCTCAAATTAAATACTTCGGGTGACCTTGTTTGGGCAAAGAGTATCGGAAGTACTGCCAATGACAGTGGTTATTCCCTGGCTTTAGACGCCGCCGGCAATGTTTATTGCACGGGAACTTTTAATGGCACGGCCGATTTTGATCCCGGGGGAGGAATTCATAATCTTAGTTCTGCAGGTTTTGACGATGTTTTCATCAGTAAATTAAATACGGCCGGAAACTTTGTTTGGGCAAAAAATATGGGGGGACCCGGTGAAGATAATGGGCTTTCTATTGGGGTAGGTGTAACAGGCAATGTATATGTCACAGGTGATTTTACAGGTACAGCAGATTTTGATCCGGGTACCGGAACTTCTAATCTTACGTCTGGTGGTGGGTATGACATTTTTATAACCAGGTTGACACCTGTTTGCGCCACTGTACCCACAATCACAGCAGGCGGTTCAACTTCACTATGTACGGGTGGTTCGGTTACACTTACTGCTTCACCCGGGAATAATTATTTATGGAGCAATGCCGAAACGACCCAATCAATTATTGTTTCAACAGCAGGTTCCTATTCCGTGACAGTAACCGATGCAGATGGATGTATTTCGACCTCTGCTGTCACAGTTGTTACAGTAAATCCATATCCAATTATTGGCAATATTTCCGGAACCAATTCTATTTGTGCAGGAACGACAACCCAATTAACAGTACCGGCCGGATCGGGTGGAAATACTACTTTATCAGGCGGATTCGAATATCATACATTCAATTCATCAGGGACATTTACATCAAATGCAATGAGCACAGTTGAAGTATTGGTGGTGGCAGGTGGGGGCGCTGGTGGCAGCGGTAATGGTGGTGGGGGTGGTGGCGCCGGGGGATTAGTGTATGCATCAAGTTATAATATAACTCCTGGTTCTCCAATAACTGTCACCGTCGGTAATGGTGGTACACCAACCGGTGGTACCGGGAATAACGGACAAAATTCTGTTTTTGATAATATGATTGCTCTTGGTGGTGGTGGTGGTGGAGCAAGTGGTAGCAACGCATCACAAACCGGAGGTTCGGGCGGTGGAATTGGACGGGATAATTTTACCGGCAATAATATTGGTGCTGCAGCAACACAAACAAATAGTGGCGGAGGTATTGGTTATGGAAATAAAGGTGGTAACTTTTCAACCAACGGTGGAACTGGCGGTGGTGGTGCCGGCGCTGCAGGCGGAAATTCGTCAGGTGATGGCAGCGCAACGGGTATCGGAGGAGCAGGAATGTTTTTCTCTCAGTTTGCACATGCAGGATCACCTGCTGGATGGTTTGCCGGTGGTGGTGGTGGTGCAATATTTAATTCATCGACTTTTAACAGTGGTGGAAATGGTGGTGGAGGCAGAGGCGTTAGTTTAATCGCCAGTACACATGGTGGTTTACCGAATACAGGCGGCGGCGGCGGTGGTGGCTCAACAACATTCTGGGGCTCACCCGGCGCAGCCGGTGGTTCAGGAATTGTGATCGTAAGAATGCCGAATCCTCCCGGCAGTTGGTCAAGCGATAATTCTGCAGTGGCGACTGTTTCGTCAACCGGTCTTGTAACAGGTGTTGGCGCGGGTACAACCATGATACATTATGCAGTAACAGTAAACGGATGTACTACTGTAAAAGATTTTTCCATAACAGTTAATCAAACCAATCCTCCAACAGGGATTCCGAATTCACGTTGCGGAACGGGAACAGTAACGATCTCAGCTACACCCCAGGCTGGAGAAACCATCGACTGGTACGCTGCTGCTTCCGGAGGATCAGCATTATTGAGTAACTCAACAAGTTTTACAACTCCGGTCATTACGGCTTCGACTACTTATTATGCAGAAGCAAGAAACATAACATTGGGATGTAAATCGGGTACAAGAACACCTGTAACAGCTACCATAAAACCGATCCCTGTTATAACGATTTCTGCCTCCGGACCAACAACATTCTGTCCCGGAGGAAGCGTTGTATTGACTTCTTCTGCTGCGGATAGTTATTTGTGGAATACGGGGGCAACTACTCAATCCATCACGGTAACTGCAACCGGGAATTATTCAGTGGTCGGAACGGTGAATGGATGTCCCTCATCACCGGTATCCGTTTCTGTAACAGCACAGGATCTTATTGCGCCGACTGTTCAAACAAAAACCGCAACTATTTTCCTGAATTCAAGCGGCATGGCAACCTTAACTCCTGCAGATGTGGACAACGGAAGCACAGATAATTGTGGAATTTCTTCCTATTCAGTTTCTCCAAATTCATTTAATTGTAGTAATTTATCTTCCCCGATTACTGCCAGCCAAACATTATTGTCTGAAAACAGTACCTGGAAACTCAGTACATCCTCCAACTCAACCGGGCTCTGCAGTTCGGGTTTCTGGAATGGCATTTCCAGTTTACCTGCTGTGAGTACGTACACACTCACACCAACTGTCAATCCCGGATCTATTTATGTTATAAATCATACCCAGGGACTATTTGCCGCAAATGGAACAAGATGTTTTCGAAAAACATTCAATCTTCCTTCGATTACAAACTTGCAAGCGACAATGTACGTTTCAGTCGACAATGCCATTGAGATATATGTCAATGGTGTGCGGATCGCACTGGAAGGAAATCTTGCGAACGAAAATTTCGATGGAATCGTTAGCCGTTTGATTTTGAATCCAAGCGGGTCCAATATTAATGGCGGCGGCGGTTACCAGAATTTTGATTTCCTGACCAATACAAATACATCCAATATTTTTGTCGTTGGCACCAATGAAATAGTGCTGGTGGTTGCAAATTGTGATGGCGGCGACAATGGTGCAGTTTCCTTTGCTGCCGATATCGATTATGGTTATTATACAACTACACCGGTCACACTCTCTGTTACGGATGTCGGGGGCAATACAGCCAGTGCCCCTGCCGGAGTGATCATGCTGGATAATATTGCCCCGGTCGTTTCCTGTTCACCGGTTACTGTAACAACTACAGGTAATGCATGCTCAGCCAGCCTTACACCTGCAGCAGTTGTCACAGAAAATTGTACAGCTACATTAACTGGAACAAGAAGTGATAGCCAACCTTTGACAAATCCATATCCGAAAGGAGTAACCAGTATAAACTGGAAAGCAACAGATCAGTCAGGTAATACAAGCAATACCTGTATACAAACTATTACAGTACTGGACGGACAACCGCCAACCTTAGTTTGTCCTGCCAATCAGTTAATGAACGCCATAACCGGTACTTGTTCTGCAAATTATACAATAACAGATCCGATCACAGATAATTGTACTGGCGCCACATGGGGATATATATTAAGTGGCGCTACAACAGGATCAACATCCGGAATTGCTGACGGAACAAACAGGTCAGTTTCTTTTAATGTCGGAACGACTACTGTGACACTAAATGGAACTGACGGTGCGAACAGCGCAACGGGATGTTCTTTTACAGTTGTCGTGGTTGATAACCAACCACCTACTATAGTAACAAAACCAGCTACTATTTATATTGGAGCAAGTGGCATAGCAACGCTAAGTCCAACAGACGTTGAGAATGGAAGCACGGATAATTGTGGTATTGCATCCTATTCAGTTTCTCCAAATTCATTTAATTGTAGTAATTTATCTTCCCCGATTACTGCCAGCCAAACATTATTGTCTGAAAACAGTACCTGGAAACTCAGTACATCCTCCAACTCAACCGGGCTCTGCAGTTCGGGTTTCTGGAATGGCATTTCCAGTTTACCTGCTGTGAGTACGTACACACTCACACCAACTGTCAATCCCGGATCTATTTATGTTATAAATCATACCCAGGGACTATTTGCCGCAAATGGAACAAGATGTTTTCGAAAAACATTCAATCTTCCTTCGATTACAAACTTGCAAGCGACAATGTACGTTTCAGTCGACAATGCCATTGAGATATATGTCAATGGTGTGCGGATCGCACTGGAAGGAAATCTTGCGAACGAAAATTTCGATGGAATCGTTAGCCGTTTGATTTTGAATCCAAGCGGGTCCAATATTAATGGCGGCGGCGGTTACCAGAATTTTGATTTCCTGACCAATACAAATACATCCAATATTTTTGTCGTTGGCACCAATGAAATAGTGCTGGTGGTTGCAAATTGTGATGGCGGCGACAATGGTGCAGTTTCCTTTGCTGCCGATATCGATTATGGTTATTATACAACTACACCGGTCACACTCTCTGTTACGGATGTCGGGGGCAATACAGCCAGTGCCCCTGCCGGAGTGATTATACTGGATAATATTGCCCCGGTCGTTTCCTGTTCACCGGTCTTAGTAATGGCTACTCCGGGTCTCTGCACGGCAAATCTGAATCCACAGGCAATTGTTACGGATAATTGCAGCGCTACGGTAAGTGGTACAAGAAGCGATAATCATCCTCTTTCTGATCCTTATCCGGTTGGTTCAACAAATATTACATGGATCGGAACTGATCAGTCTGGAAATACAAGTGCCCCATGCATACAAACAATAACAGTCCAGGATAACCAGGTACCGAGTATTAGTTGTCCTGCCAACATTATTGTGAACGCAACCAGCGCCTCGGGTGCAGTTGTAAATTATACCACCCCCGTCGGAATAGATAATTGCTCTGGAGCAACTACAATCAGAACGGCCGGATTAGCCAGTGGGTCCACATTCCCGATAGGTACTACATCAGTTTCTTATAAAGTCACTGATGCAGGAGGATTGATTGCTGAATGTTCTTTTACTGTTACAGTAAACGGCCTGCCGCCCGTGATCCATTGTCCGGCGAATATTACTGTTAATAATGCATTAGATCAATGCGGGGCGAACGTGAGTTTTGCAGCAACTGAAACAACAGGTATTCCGGCTTCAACGATTACTTATTCTCAAAACCCCGGTACATTCTTCCCTGTCGGAACAACAATTGTCACTGCAACAGCAACAAACCCCGTTGGAACATCGTCCTGTTGGTTTACAGTAACTGTTGTCGACAACCAACTTCCCACGATTACTACTCCTGCTAATATCAATGTAATTGCAACCGGCCCAACCGGAGCTGTAGTTGTTTATCCCGTTCCTGTTGGAACAGATAATTGCCCGGGATCAGTTACAACATTAGGTGGCGGGAGTGGAGGCGGTGGTGGCGGCGGCGGAGGCGGCGGTGGTGGAGGAGGTGGCGGCGGCGGTGGAGGAGGTGGAGGAGGCGGAGGCGGCGGTGGCGCAAGTGGTTCTACATTTCCGATCGGCACTACAACTGTTTTCTATACGGTCACAGATGCAGCAAACCATACTGCTCAAAGTTCATTTACTGTTACAGTAAACGGCGCGGCGCCTGTAATTGTTACTCCACCGAACATGACTGTTGGTAATGAAACAGGTCAGTGCGGTGCGATCGTGAATTTTGCAGCCACTGAAACGACAGGTATACCGGCATCAACGATCACGTATTCTCATAACCCGGGTTCATTCTTCCCTGTTGGAACAACTACAGTTACCGCAACGGCAACAAATGTAGTTGGAACTTCAACCAGCACCTTTACTATTACGGTGAATGATACACAAGCGCCTGTTATCAACTGTCCGGCAAATATCACTGTAAATAATATCAATGGTCAGTGCGGTGCAAACGTGTGTTACTCGGGCCCGGTAGTTTTTGAAAACTGTCCACCTGCAACGCCAGCAGGTTACCAGTTCATAACCAGTTATGGCAATAGTTATTATTACCAGTCATTAACCGGTACAGATTTTACAACGGCTCAGAATAACGCATTAGCTGCAGGTGGTCATCTCGCAGTGATCAATTCAGCGGCAGAAAATGCTGCATTGGCAGCAAGCGGAGCAGGATTTGCATGGATAGGCGGAAGCGACCTTGCGACAGAGAGTGTTTGGAAATGGGACAACTGCGAACCTTTTTCTTATACTAACTTTTGCTCCGGTGAACCCAATGGCGGAGCCGGTGAGAATCATTTGGAATTTGAAACCGGCGGATGCTGGAATGATCTGGATGGGGTAGCAAACCGGAATGCCATTATAGAAATTGAAGGCGCAAAAATTGTTCAAATAGCCGGTTTACCTCAAAATGCATTCTTCCCGGTTGGAACAACGACCAATACATTTATTGCAACCGATGCTACGGGCAATTCTGCTACATGCAGCTTTACTGTAACTGTGGTTGACAACCAACCACCCGTATTAAATAATCCCGGAATTGGTTGCACTTCTTTAAATCAAACGTCTGTGAACGAATGTTTAAGTAATGCCGCAAACTTTGATGCGACAACATTGGAATCCTCTATACGGGCATTGTATCATGATAACTGCGGAACAGTAATTGTAACTTTAATAAATACTGATGCAGGCACAAATAACACGAATTGCAACTGGTCATTCACGTATATGTACCGGATCAGTGATCAGAATAACAACTATATAACCTGCACAGTAACACGCAGTGGTGGTGATAACCAAAAGCCAACATTTACAAGGCCAGCCGATATCACTTTGTATAAAGGTGACGAGTGTACTGTTGATGATTCTCCAACAGGAAGTGCAGGGGATGTAACCAATGAAGCAGATAACTGTTCAACCGGCTTAAATGCAACG
>CAZQGZ010000038.1:13673-22875 GCA_964592935.1 uncultured Chitinophaga sp.
AGTGTACTGTTGATGATTCCCCATCAGGAGATGCAGGCGATGTAACCGATGAGGCAGATAACTGTTCAACCGGCTTAAATGCAACGTACACGGATGTGGTGGTAAATAATTGCGAGGGCACTTATACGATCACCCGGACCTGGCATTTGGTTGACAACTGTGGTAATCATGCAGACGACCAGGTGCAAACGATCCTGGTAAAAGACAGTACGAAACCGGTAATTAATTGCCCGCTTAATATTATAGTAAATAACACAACCGGTCAGTGTGGTGCTATTATAAGTTTTGCAGCAACAGCTACAGACAACTGCAGTACGCCGGTCATAACTTACAGTAAAAACCCGGGTACATTCTTTAATGTAGGTACCACGCAGGTAACTGCAACTGCTACCGATGCCTGTAATAACCAGGCCCGATGCGATTTCAATGTTACGGTAAATGATACGGAGAAGCCGGTGATTACGGTTCAGAATCTATTGAAGTGCTTTGAAGATAATGATTTTGGTTGCAGCATCAACCTGGGAGTAACAGCAACGGATAATTGCGGGATACAATCTTTGACAAGCAATGCACCGACTTGTTTTCCCGTTGGTGTTACAATTGTAACTTGGACGGCAACAGATATTCATGGAAATGTTTCAACCAAGACACAAACGGTTACGCGTAATCCAGAAATCAATATCGATATATGCGCAGGAATAACCAGGACAATTTATATAGGTACAACTGGTGGCGTAGGACCATTTGGACCACAAAGTATAAACCTGTCTTCGACGGTAACAGGTGGAACACCGGGATATTCCTACAGCTGGTCACCGGCTACAGGATTAAATAATCCAGCAATAGCCAACCCGGTTGCCAGTCCTGTGGTTACAACAACCTATACATTAACAGTAACTGACAGCAGGGGATGTACCCGCAACCTGGATATTACTATTAATGTATTACCATTATCCAGTGCTGTTTGCAGTACAAATGGGGGAATAAAATTCGGTTTATGCCATATTACTCCGGGCAATCCTTCTAACCCGCAAAACATTTGCATCAGTGCAAATGCATTGCCCGCACACCTGACGGGTGGAACGAATGGACATAATAACTGTCACCTGGGCCCCTGTGGCCAACAATTATGCTACAGCACAACATCTGGCACCCAGACTTATACAAGAGTAGAATCAACAGAAAATGTTCCGGTATATATAGAAGAGTCAGATGGCGAAGTGAAAGAAGTAATCAATGTGACAGAGAAAAAAGAAGAAAAAGTTAAGTTCAGTGTGAAAGTATTCCCGAACCCATCGAGCAGCGATTTCAAACTCGTGGTTACAAGCAATAGTAATGAAACTATAACAGTAAGGATACTGGATTTGAATGGAGTTGTGCGAAGTATGAGTATAATGGATCCCAAAACCAAAACCATCCAGGTAGGGGGTCATTTGTTTGCTGGTACTTACCTGGCCGAAGTGATACAGGGGGCCAAACATAAAATGGTGAAATTGCTGAAGCTATAATTCACAATTATTACCTATCAATACAAAAGACCATCTGCCAACCGGCAGATGGTCTTTTGTTATCGTTACTTTTATTTTATGTGATGGCTTTTTGTAATCAAAGAAACCAAGAATCTGTTTTCAAATTGATTATTGAAATGATGCCAGGTTATTAAACAGGAGATGCTTAATCTGACAGCAAACCCGGCCTCCTCTCTTTTGTCCGCTGCAAAGATTGTTCATGCCTCCACTCTTCGATCTTCTTATGATCCCCTCTCATCAGGATCTCCGGCACTTTCCAGCCACGGAAGTCTTCGGGTCTGATATAAACCGGCGATGCCAGTAATTTATCATGGAATGAATCGAAGTGGGCCGAGGTTTCATTGTTCAATACACCGGGCAGTAACCTGCCGATAGCAAAGCCTTTTAAAAATTTTCTGCGGTTGGGATTCATAGTAAGGTAATTTTGTGATGCAAGTAACAGAATTAATCAATAAAAAATAAAAGAAAGAAAACCGTGGCAAACGGCGGATAGGCTGTTTTCTTAAGGCCGGTTTTGCATCATTCATTAACGGGTCTATAACACCCGGACAAAAGAACCGTTTCTACTTTTGCATTCTTTCTGAACAATGAACCCTTCCAGGCAAATATTTCAAACCCATTCCAGGCTTCGCTGGAAAACGTTTAAGTGGGCAGGCCGTCTTTTTCTTTTCTTTTTGGTATTGATGATACCGGTTGTATGGATAGCGATGGAAAATGTCAACAGCACTTTTTTGCCTGGTTTGTCCCGGGTTGATTATAAAAAACTTTCCAAACCAACCGCCCCCAAAGGTTTCAATAATAAAGAAAAAAGAAAATACCATGGCTTTCAGGATTTTCTGAAGATAAAAAAACAAAATAATTTACTATCGGAAGCCGAAAAAAAGAAACCAATTGCTTCAGCAATCCGGGCTGCTTTTTTTGTGGATTGGGATCCCCAGTCGCTCTATTCCCTGCAAAATCATATCCATGAACTGAACACGGTCATGCCCGAATGGTTTTTTATTGACCCGGTTGCTGATACATTGATTGCTAATATTGACAAAGAAGCATGGAACCTGATGAAAATGCAGGGTATCAGGATTCTGCCAATGTTGAATAACGTCAACCTCCGGAAGCATGACGGCACTTTTGATCCCGCCATTCTTGACGCCGTATTAAATAATCCGGTGAAAAGAGAAAAGCTGCTGAATGATATCGTAAATAAACTGGAACAGGACACCCTCCAGGGCATCAATATTGACTTTGAAGAATTAAATGATAAGGTGACCGGAGCGGTGCATGCTTTTCAAAAGGAATTATACAAAAGATTGCATGCAAAAGGACTGCTGGTCACACAGGATGTGATGGCAGACAATGAAGATTACAACCTGGATGAACTCAATGCCTGTAATGATCTTATTTTCCTGATGGCCTATGATCAGCATTACGCGGGCAGTGTGCCCGGGCCCGTGAGTGAACAACGCTGGGTGGAAAAGGAGCTGGATGAAATGGCGAAAAAAATTCCTCCTGAAAAAATTGTACTCAGTATGGCCGCTTATGGTTACGACTGGCCAGATGGTGATGCGGCAACCACGGTAACCTACCAGGAAGCCCTGTCAAACGCAAAAGCATTTAAAGCAACTATTGACTTTGATAATGATTCATACAATTGCACCTACAGTTACGTTGATTATAACAGGATCAGCCATCGTGTATATTTCATGGATGCTGCGGGGATCTATAATTGTATGCGGTTTGCTGATGAATACCATACCGCCGGCACGGCTTTATGGCGCCTCGGAGCAGAGGATGAAAGGATCTGGAAATTTTATAACCACGATCTGGATAATTCAGCGTTGGCCAGCATGCCTTTTAATTTTTCATTGCTATCCACGCTGGATATCACGACCGAAAAGCCGGACTACATTGAAGACGGAGAAGTACTGGATGTGCTGGCCGAACCGGAAAAAGGAATCATAAATATTGAGACCGACAGCCTGGATAACCTGATCAGCGAAGAAAATTATCAGCAACTTCCGACACGGTATGTCATCCGGCGATTCGGGCAGGTCAGCAACCAGGTCATTCTCACGTTTGATGATGGACCGGATCCAACCTACACGCCGCGGATCCTCGATATTCTGAATAAGGAGAAGGTACCCGCTTCTTTCTTTATCGTGGGTATAAACGGAGAAGCAAATTTGCCCTTGCTGAAAAGGATTTACCGGGAAGGTTATGAAATAGGGAACCATTCTTTCACACATCCCAATATGGCGTCGGTAGGTATGGGCCGGGCCGAAACAGAAATGGAAGCAACAAGACTCCTGATCGAATCAGCTACCGGCAGGAGTACGATCTTATTCAGGGCGCCTTACAATGCAGATGCAGAACCAACCAAAGCGGTGGAATTAATGCCGGTTGCCCGCGCCAGGAAAAGCAGTTACTACACCGTGGGTGAAACGATTGACCCCGGTGACTGGGATCTGAAGAATGGTGTAAATGCCGACACTATTTTTAAACGGGTTGTTGATCAATATGAGATGTATAAAGGCAGCAAGGGAATTATCCTCCTGCATGATGCCGGCGGCGACAGGGAAGCAACAGTAGAAGCGCTGCCGCGGATCATTCATTATTTTAAGAGCAAAGGGATACAATTTGCCACCATTGGCGATCTGTTGCATTTATCAAAAGATGAGATCATGCCTCCTGTAAATAATGAACTGATCAGATTAAACAGTTGGGTATTTTCTTTCGTGTATTGGGTAACCCGTTTTCTTTTTGCCGCATTCTGGATCGCTATTATCCTGGGGCTGGGCAAAATATTCCTGATGGGGATAGCCGCTACCTGGCAATATTTCAGAACTAAAAAAGAAGGGGCTTTGCTGACTGATTTTTTTCCCGGCAAGATCAGCATTATTGTTCCGGCTTATAATGAAGAAGTAAATGCGGTGAAGACGCTGGAAAATCTTTTGTTGCAGGATTACCCGGATTATGAGATCATTTTTGTTGATGACGGATCAAAAGACAGAACTTTTGCTGTAGTTGAACAGGCTTTTTCAAACCATGAAAAAGTAAAAATTTACAGCAAACCCAATGGGGGCAAAGCTTCTGCATTGAATTTCGGTATTGAGCATGCAGCAGGGGAGTATATTGTTTGTATAGATGCCGATACACAACTGATGCCGGATGCGGTACGGCAGATGATGAAATATTTCAAAAAGGATAAAACCGTTGCCGTGGCCGGCTATGTAAAAGTGGGCAATGAAAAAAATCTCCTGACCAAATGGCAATCGATAGAATATACGACGGCCCAGAATTTCGATCGCCTGGCTTTTGACCGTTTTAATTGTATCACGGTTGTTCCCGGTGCTATCGGGGCATTCCTAAAATCAGCCGTGATGGAGGCCGGGGGATTTACCAATGACACGTTAGCGGAAGATTGTGATCTCACGATACGCCTGCTGAGAAATGGCAACGTGATCCGTAATTGCAACAGGGCCGTTGCCGTAACCGAAGCGCCGGAAACGCTCAACCAGTTTATGAAACAACGCTTTCGCTGGAGTTACGGCATCATGCAGAGTTTCTGGAAAAATAAAGATGCCTGTTTTAATCCCCGGTACAAGGCATTGGGTATGGTAGCCTTGCCCAATATTTTACTGTTCCAGATCCTGATACCGGTCTTTGCTCCGCTTGCAGACCTTTTGTTTTTCTTCAGCATAGCCTGGAGCTGGAATGATCCGGAAAGCAGGCAGCGGTTATTTTTATTTTATGCACTTTTCCTGCTGGTTGATGTGGCCGTTTCGGTTCTTGCATTCATATTTGAAAAACAAAGACTCAGCAAACTGGTCTGGCTGATCCCCCAGCGTTTTGTTTACCGGCAACTGATGTATGTGATCCTTTTCCGTTCTATTGTAAGGGCTATTAAAGGAGAAGGGCAGGGATGGGGTGCATTGAGAAGAACGGGTAATGTTGTTTTGGAAGGAATGAGAAATAAGGAATAAGGAATGAGAAAGTCCTGCTAATCATTCAACAGATCAGGTCTTCTCTCTTTAGTTCTTAGATGGGATTGCTCCTGTCTCCATTCTTCAATTTTCCGGTGATCACCACTCATTAACACCTCCGGCACTTTCCGTCCGCGGAAATCCTCAGGTCTCGTATAAACCGGTGGCGCCAGTAAATTATCCTGGAATGAATCGAAGAGGGCCGAGGTTTCATCGTTCAATACACCGGGCAATAACCTGCCGATAGCATCAACCAGTACAGCCGCTGCCAGCTCTCCCCCGCTTAAAACATAATCACCAATAGAAATCTCTTTCGTGACAAACTGTTGACGTATCCTTTCATCAATGCCTTTGTAATGGCCGCAGATCATCAGGAGATTTTCTTTTAATGAAAAAGCATTGGCCATTGGCTGATTGAATAAAACGCCGTCTGGTGTCAGGTAGATAATGTCATCATAGGTTCTTTGCGCCGATAACTCTTCGATGGCCTTTGCCAATGGCTCACACATCATCACCATGCCCGCTCCTCCGCCATACTGGTAATCATCCACCTGCCCGTATTCATTCACGGCCCATTTGCGGAGTTGGTGAACCCGCACGGTCAATAATCCTTTCTCCTGCGCCCTTTTCATAATACTGTGCTGAAACGGGCTTTCCAGCAATTCAGGTATGACGGTGAGAATATCGATATGCATGCGGCAAAGATAGCAGGAGTTCAATTACCGGCTAATCCGGGAGGGGGAATAATAAAAAATAAGAAATTAAAAATGAAAAATGAATAAGTTGCCTCCTATGAAACGCCACTTTTTAATTTCTTATTCTTCATTTCTTATTTCTTATTTCAAAGAGAAACCCCCGGGGAACCGGGGGTCGTGGTAGAAACAAAAACCAACGATAGCTCATTTACATGAGCAAAAAAATGTGTTTATCAATTGCAAGCCGCAATATAGACCGGCTGTTTTCTTTGATAAAGGATATAAATCATACGGGGAGATGATTTAAATCAGGTGAAAAAATGTTGATTATCCGGGCAATTTTATTATTCAAGGGATGCAATGGACAGTCGAACCTGCGGCTGCTGGCAATTCGGGGCTGATAAACGGGATACCCAGGTTCATCCCCCGCAGGATCAGAACGAGGCCCATCAGGGCAATAAACACCGGCACTGAATTTTGCAGGGATCGTCTTAATGCGGGCTTTAGCAATTGGCCCGCATAGCCTGCCAGCATCATAACCGGCAATGTGCCCGCTCCAAACAGGGCCATGAATACCACACTCTCACTGACCTGTTGTAAGGATAAAGTGGCGGCCACGGCTATATAGACCATGCCACAGGGCAATAACCCATTGGCCATGCCCATCAGGAAAAACCCCAATATGCCTGTTGATGATTTGAGTATACGAATGATCATACCCTGTACAGCAAGATAAAACCGGTTCAGGAAAGAAAGATGAATTGTTTTTTTGCTGATGAAATATAATAATGCCAGCGAAAGAACAATGATTCCCATCACGATGGAGAACCCTTGCTGGAACCCGGCCATATAAATACTTCTTCCTGCCAGCCCGAAAAAAAGACCGATGATGCTGTATGTAATGATCCTTCCAAACTGGTACACCAGCAGCGAAATGAACTTCTTTGTTCTTGATAAATGATAAGTGGGAAGGGCCAGGCTCAGGGGCCCGCACATCCCCACACAATGCAGGCTGCCTGCCGCACCGAGGGTGAATCCTGCTATCATGGCCGGTAACAACATCAGCGGATGGTCAACGTTTTTTCTGAATAATAATTATGACTGTCAGCGTTCCAGTTTATTTTAACGGTATAATTCCCCGGGCTGATCGTTCCGGCATCCAGAACCTGTGCACCTTCATCGTTAACAGCCAATGAAATTTTTTTGTCTTTTTTTTCATCATAGGCACAGTAGAAAAGAATATCACCGGTAATTTTTTTATTTTTCATTTCTTCCGGCATCTGTAAAAAAATATTATTTTCCTTTTGCTCAAGCTTCACCGCAGTTTGCAGTTCACCCGCCCGGTTGGATCCATCGATCACCTGCTGGTATTGCAATTCGCTTTTGTAATAATCCTTATCCACCAGTTCGAAGTTGGTATGCATGGAGCGGTAAACCAGGTAAAATATCCCTGCGCCGAATATGATAAATGTGATCAATAACCTGTTTCCCCAGTTCATAAAAATTCATTTAATGTTTGGTGAATGGCCCCATAAAATTGGTATGCAGCGTGGTGATCTTTTTTTCTCCGTCATATAAACCAACGCTGAGCCTTGTTTTTCTTTCGCTGATCAGTTTTTTGGGCAATACGATAAAGAACGAACCCTTGCCCTGTCCTTCCTTTTTTACCGCGATACTTTGCCCCTCTGCCTCAATGATCCTGCCGGGTAAATCTTCCAGTTTCAATGTTAAAGGTATATCCTCAAGCGTTTTATTAATGATCTTAATGGTATACAGGTTGGAAATGCTGTCTTCCCCTCTTTCCTGGTACAGGAATCCCTGGGCCCTTACAATGGTTCCGTCAACATCTTTCCGGCTGAGCAGGAGTACGGTTAAAAGTCCCGTCAGCAAAATGAGCAGCAACGTATAAAATTTCATCCTGCCGGTATAACGGAGTTTGGCTCCATTGGCTATCCCGTTTTCAGAGGCATAACGGATAAGTCCCCGCGGTCTGCCAACTCCGTCCATCATTTTATTGCAGGCATCTATGCAGGCCGTACATCCCACGCATTCCATTTGTGTGCCATTTCGGATATCAATGGCGGTTGGACACACCTTCACGCATTGAAAACAATCAATACAATCTCCGGCATGGTGCTCTTCATTTTTTATTTTTTTGAATTTTTCCCTCGGTTCTCCTCTTTTGTAATCATAGGCCACGACCATGGAGTTGGGATCCAGTAAAACACTTTGTAAACGTCCGTATGGACAAATGACCGTACAGACCTGTTCCCGGAAATAAATATAAACAAAATAAAATACGGTTGAAAATCCGAGTAAGGCGACCAGGCTCCCGATATTCTCACGAATAGGTTCCCTGATAAGTTTCTCCAATTCATCCATGCCGATGATATATGCAAGGAAAAAATTGGCGATAATAAAAGATAAAAGATAAAAAGCAATATGCTTGGCCGATTTCCGAATGATCTTTTCGGTGGTCCAGGGACTGTTCTTCAATAACCTTTGTTTGGCGGCATCTCCTTCAATGGCATATTCCACTTTGCGGAAAAGCATTTCCATAAACACCGTTTGCGGGCAAACCCATCCGCAGAACAAACGCCCGAAGGCTGCGGTGAATAAAACAATGATGACAATGAATGTGATCATCGCAACCCCGAAGATGAAAAAATCCTGGGGCCAGAAAATTTTTCCAAAGATGATGAACTTTGCTTCGGGTATGTTGAACTGGAACAGGGGCCTGCCGTTCATTTTTATAAATGGCAAACCAAAGAATAATACAAAGAAACCCCAGCTTACCCCCGTGCGGATATTATAAAATAGGCCTTTAGGTTTCTTGGCAAAAACCCATTTTCTTTTCCCCTTTGCATCAACCGTAGCCAGGTGGTCACGGAATGATTCACCGGGAATTATTTCTTCTTTATTTTTCTCGTTGGTTGCAGATGGATTCATGATCAGTTATTATACCCTACTTCACCGGCTTCTTCGTATTCGTGTCTTT
>CAZQGZ010000039.1:0-22155 GCA_964592935.1 uncultured Chitinophaga sp.
ACCAAAAAATCCCTGGCCCCTATTACTGTTCCGCCTCTCCTGGCATCAAATGCTGCAGGACCGAAATCCGGTTTCCATTGCGGTTCTTTTATTTTTTTGAAGAAGCCTTCATACTCTCCTGCACGGATAACAGATAAATTGTTGCGGTTCTTATCAGGCTGAGCCGCTTCATATAAATAGACAGGTATTTGCAGATCCTCTCCCACTCTTTTGGCCAACTGCTGCGCAAACTTTGCCGTTTCTTCCATCGTTATGTTTGCAATGGGAATGAATGGACATACATCGGTAGCGCCCATGCGGGGATGTTCACCCTTATGTTTGCTCATATCGATCAGTTCCCCGGCTTTTTTTATAGCACGGAATGCGGCTTCAACAACGGGTTCCGGTTTGCCTACAAAAGTTACAACGGTCCGGTTGGTTGCTTTGCCCGGGTCCACATTCAATAAACGCACTCCTTCCACCGATTCTATTTCATCCGTGATCTGTTTGATGACATGCATATCATTCCCTTCGCTGAAATTGGGAACACATTCGATCAGTTGCTGCATTTTCTATTGATTTTACATGCTAAGATATTGCATGCATCCCGATCAATAAATTTTATCGGGAACAAGATTTTTAAGCACCCGTCGTTCCTGCGGAACGAATATGGTTATACGTTATAATGGCTAATCACCAAATGTTCCTATGGGATAAAAATTATTGTATGTTTCGCCTCCTTCTCTTCTGTGTGAAATGTTTCAAACGCAATATTTTCTTTTGAAACAAGGATGGATATTCTGTTTTTTGTCCCATTGGGATATAACCTGGCAGAATGATTACAGGTCTTGACGGTTTCCCGTAGGGATACATGCTGCCAATAATTTTCTATCTTTATCCTCCGGTTTAAACCATCGCATTATTATGGACCATTTCTATTCGCAACCCGATGCTGTTTCGGAACAGGTAAGGCAACTGGCGGCCATTATGTTTGCCGACATGACCGGCTATACGGCTATGATGCAGGAGGATGAGGATAAGGCAAAAACACTCAGGAGCCGGCAGAAACAAACACTTGAAAATTTTATCCCCGCTTTTAATGGCAGGATCATCCAGTATTTCGGGGATGGCACACTCAGCATGTTTGGCAGTGCCATCGATGCGGTAAAAGCCGCCATCGAAATTCAAAAAGAATTACAAAAAGAACCCAGAGTGCAATTGCGCATCGGCATTCATTCCGGTGAAGTGGTGCTGGATAAAGACGGGCTGTACGGTGATTGCGTAAACCTGGCTTCCCGCATTGAAACCCTCGCGGTTCCCGGTGCTGTCTTTATTTCGGATAAAGTGTATGATGAAATAAAAAACCAGAAAGATATTTCAACGGTTTCGTTGGGAAGATTCAATTTGAAAAACGTAAAACGGCAGGTTGATGTGTATACGATCGCCAATGAAGGGCTGGTGATACCCACTTCAGCACAATTGGGAGCCAAGACCGGAACGGAAAAAAGTATTGCGGTGCTTCCCTTTGTGAATATGAGCAATGATCCGGAAAATGAATATTTCAGCGACGGCATGTCGGAAGAAATTCTGAATGCATTGACAAGAGTGGAGGGGATCCGGGTGACTTCCCGCACCTCTTCTTTTGCTTTCAAAGGGAAAAATGAAGATGTAAGACAGATCGGTATGAAACTGGGTGTCATGGCCGTGCTGGAAGGAAGTGTAAGAAAAGCAGGGAAAAAAGTCAGGATCACCGCCCAACTGATCAATACGGCTGACGGTTATCATATCTGGTCGGAAGTGTTTGACAGGGATCTCGAGGACATTTTTGAAGTGCAGGATGAGATATCGCTGAAGATCCTGAACCGGCTGAAAGAAAATTTTGCACCGGTTAAAGAACATGATCCGATCATTAAACCTGCCACGGGGAATATCGAAGCATATAATATTTACCTGAAAGGACTTTATCACTGGAATAAATCAAACCCGGAAGAAATTAAGATTGCCATTACGCATTTCGAAGATGCGATCAGGCTGGATCCATCATTTGCAGATCCTTATTGTGCTTTATCCTATTGCTATTCATTCCTGGGATCAACAGGAATAATGAACCGGGAAGAAGCATTTACGAAAGCAAAAGACCATACATTAAAAGCGATTGAGATCGATCCGCATCATGCCAATGCGCATCTTTCACTGGCCACCATATCTTTTTTTCATAACTGGGATTTCGACAAGGCCGAGGAATCGCTGAAAAAAGCATTAAGCCTGAACCTCAACTCTTCATTGATCAACCAGATCCATGGATGGCTCCTGATCGCCCGGGGAGATTTTTTAAAGGCTATTGATAAAATGAAAGAAGCATTAATGCTCGATCCTATTTCATTGCCCCTGATGTCAACCCTGGCCGATGCTTATTCATTTGCCGGGAAATTTGATGAAGCACTCGCACAATATGACCGGGTTATTGAAATGAATCCCACTTTCCGCAGGGCTTTTGAAGGGAAAGGAATGCTTTACCTGGCCAAAGGAGAAAATGAAAAAGCTATCGAATATTTTGAAAAGTACCACCAGTTAATCGGCGATCCGCTGAAAGGTATCAGTTCCCTGGGTCATGCCTATGCAGCAGTGGGTAAAATAGATAAAACCATGGAAATAATTGAAAAAATAAAAGAAAGGGAAAAAAGAGAGCCGGGTGTTACTCTGGACATGGATTATGCATTTGTCTATGCGGGGATGAAAGATTATGACAAGGCTTTTCATTACCTCAACAGGACCTATGAAAAGAGGATGGGTATTGCCTGCCTCGGGATGATCTTTTGCGTCCGGTACCCGATGATGCATGAATTAAAATCCGATCCCCGGTTTAAAACCCTCACCGGCAGGATGGATATCTGATCATTCTTAGCTTACGATTTCTCCTACCAAAAAAGAGTTAAAACGGACTATTCATTTTCCCCTGCCATTAAACTTTCTGAAAGTTATTCCATCTCTAAGAATCAATTTCACCATCTTTCCACCCGATTGCCGAAACCACCATGCGATTATCAAAAACTACAAAGATCCTGCTCTGGGGAGCCAATATCTGGTTTTTCGGGGAAGGCCTGCTCGGACCTCTCCTTGCTGTTTTCACAGAAAAAGTAGGCGGAGATATCCTGGATATCAGCTGGGCCTGGGCCATCTTCCTGATCGCAACAGGCGTTTGTTATATTATCACCGGCCGCCTGATCAATGGCAAGCCGATGCGCACCAAAGTCATTTTAATGATCACCGGTTATGGACTGAATGCCCTTTTTACTTTTTGCTATTTGTTTGTTGCCACACCCGAACAACTTTTTATTGTGCAGGCCTGTCTCGGTATTTCTGAAGCGATCGGCTCTCCCACCTGGGATGCTTTGTATGCAAAGAGTTTGAATGAAAGCAATGATGGTTATGCCTGGGGGCTGGCCGGTGGTCAATCCCAGATCGTCACGGGCCTGGCCGTTCTTATCGGGGGATTTTCGATTTATTATTTTTCATTTGAATTCCTTTTTATCGTCATGGGTATTATCCAGGTTATTGCCACCGTGATACAGGCCAGGATCCTTTTTTTGAATAAGGAAAAATAATTTCAGAAGGATTGAACCCTGGAAACTGTTGAGATATTATTCTTTTCAAATTTTTAATCCTGTTTTCCCACCTGTTTTGTTCATACTTTTATAGAACCGATCAACTTAAAAAATGATTTGCCATGCATAAAATAATACTGGGTGTGGCAGTAAGCCTCGATGGTTTTATTGAAGGGCCAAACGGCGAATATGACTGGTGTTTTACTGACCAGGATTATGGTCTTTCCGAATTCTTTCAAAGAGTTGACTCTATCTTCATGGGTCGAAGATCCTGGGAAATGATGCAATCCATGGGCGACGCACCGCCGGGCTTTCCGAAACTGAAAGAATATATTTTTTCAACCACATTGGAAAAAGTTCATGACGGTGCCACCTTAATAAAATCCAATATCAAAGAAGAAGTGGAAAAGATAAAAAATAATTCTTCGGCAGGAAAAGACATCTGGCTTTTTGGAGGTGCCGGTCTTACAGCCTCCCTGATGAACCTGGGTCTTGTAGATGAATTCTCATTAGCCGTACATCCCATCCTGCTGGGTTCGGGAAAACCATTGTTCAATAATTTATTGAAAAGAATACACCTGGACCTGACCGATACAAAGACTTATTCAACCGGGTTGGTTTCGCTCACATACCGCATTAAAAATAACTAGAACAGGAATGATGCTCATATTCTTCCCCGGGAAATCAGGATAAAAATTCCCCGTTTATCATGACCCTGTCGATCAGGTTTGTCCCAAAAGAATAAGGAAAATAAGCAAGTGAGGGAATAGGTTTGGTAAAAATGAGATTGGCTTTCTTCCCGACCGTTATGCTTCCGGTTTCTTTTTCCAGTTCCATGGCATAAGCGCCGTTGATGGTAGCCGCATTAATGGCTTCTTCCGGCAACATCTTCATCTGTATACAACTCATTGAAACGACCAGGTTCATATTCCCCGAAGGGGATGAACCGGGATTATAATCACTGGCCAGGGCAATAGCACATCCGGCATCGATCAGTTTCCGGGCGGGTTGAAAAGGCATCCGGAGAAAAAATGCTGCTGCCGGCAATAATGTCCCTATCGTTCCTGAACCAGCGAGTGTTTTAATGGCATCATCATCCATCGTTTCCAGGTGATCTACACTTAATGCCCCCAGTTTAACTCCGGCCTGTACTCCCCCTGAAAGATGAAGCTGGTTGGCATGGATCTTTGGCTTCAATCCATAACTCAAACCAGCCCGGCAGATGGTTTCTGTTTCTTCCGGCGAAAAAAATCCGGATTCGCAAAACACATCAATATAATCAGCGAGTTTTTCCCTGGCGATCACGGGCAGCATTTCATGAATGACCAGGTCAATATATCCGCGGTGATCTTCTTTGTACTCAAACGGGTAAGTATGTGCCCCGAGAAAAGTTGAGCGGATCAATACGTTGGATCTTTCCTTCAGTTTTTTTATTACCCGCAGCATTTTCAGCTCGCCTTGTACCGATAAGCCATAGCCGCTTTTGATCTCAACGGCACCGGTGCCAAGCCTGCTGATCTCTTCCAGTCGTTTCCAGGCACCATTAAACAATTCATCTTCCGTTGTATCATTTAATTTTTTGGCTGAATTCAATATGCCGCCTCCTTTGGCTGCAATGTCAGCATAGCTCATCCCTTTGATCTTATTTACAAATTCCTCCTCCCGGCTGGCGGCAAAAACCAGGTGTGTATGGGAATCGCACCAGGCAGGAAAAACTGAAGCACCCTTTGCATCATATATCGTTGAAAGCTGGTAACGGACAGATTTTAATTCTTCCATCTTACCATATTTTACAATAATTCCGTCCTCGATCTGCAACCAGGCATTGACTATACATGGCAATACAGACAAATCCTTACCCCGCAACAATTGATTTTGTTCCCGGATATTTACAAGCAGGTTAATATCTGTGATGAGCATAGAAGACATCCCCTGCTAATTTAGTTGTAAAACACCAGTCACCAAAAAAGCTGTAAACAAAAACCGCCCCGGACATTTTCCGGGGCGGTGATGAATCCTGTTCGGCGAATTTATTAATAAGGTAAAATAATAGTATGCGGGTTTCCTCCAGGGCCTGTCCATACGATCTTCATAAAATAACTGGCCAAACCGGGACAAGGGGTTGGATTGCCTGAAGCATCAAGTCCGAATGTAACAACGGCATTGAAGACCGGAGTGGCATGGACCACTTTGCCGCCGGTAAGCCGGAAATTGCAATCCTGCCTTACCACCAAAGGTTGTGTAATAGCCGTTGTAAATGTATGACCAAAGCGATTGGTTCCCCACTCAACAATTCCGGTTATTCCACCTTCGGTATGGGTCCCGGTCGTAGTACAGACAACACCATTATTATAAGTAAACACTCTTTGTTTGGCCACCTGCCAGGTGCGTTGCGTATTATTGTCAAAGGTTACCGACATATTATTGCTGTTGATAGAATGAGTTATGGTACCCAGTGTGGCCAGGTTGATCAATAATCCGCCGCTTACATTGGTATAAGTATGTGTGCCGTTAATGGTAATGCTCTTGTTATCGCTCAGGCGGGTGATCCTCAGGTTTTGAATATTCACATTCACTACAGCACCCGGATTTCTCCAACGGACTCCTTGTGCCATGGAAATAACAACTACCCCTGTGCGGGTACGATTGCCTATGCAATTAAGACCGTTATACGTGATGGTGATGGTTCTCGGGTTGCTTAATGTGTCCACCACAACCGTTGCATTGCAGATCTGGATCTGTTCTCCCCGTCCGCTGAATCCGGGCGTGGCATCAAGCGCCGCATCTGCATCATCGGCCACAGCATCCACTTCCCCCGAAAACCGGGACTGATCGTCATGATGGATGGATGATTCACTGGTATAATCAGTTTCTGTGGTTTTGTCTTTCTTGCAAGACACGAAAAACAATGACCACGAAAAAATGATTGCTGCTGATAAAAAAAACCGGGCTTTCATACGTAGCGTTTTAAATTAATTTTAAAGTTTTCGTTCCATAGACCTGCGGGGAGGATATAGGTTTAACAAACCATGGAATATTTCATAAAAAAAGTTCAACGTTACTGTATAACGGGCAGAAAAGTCTTTTAGTGTTGCCCGAGGGATAAAACTCATTCTTCATCGGTCCAGTCTATTCTTATTTTTCGCCGAAGCAATTCCGTCATCGGTCTCCCGGCAGCATCATATTCCCTGACTGCAATAAAGAAAAGGTAAAGCGGCGAATCCATATTCCTAAGCTTAACAAGAGTACCATCAGCCACATTATAAAATTGTTTGATGGTTTTGGTACAGACAAAGCGGTTCTTGTCGAGTGTAACGATGGAGGGGCTGAAAGGATGCCATTCGGTGCTGTCATTATAAAACCAGTATGACCAGCCGGTTTCACTCAGGCTCAATTCCCTGTTGTTATTGAATTTATCTTCGTCGCGCAACTCCAGTATTTTAAGATATTCAAAGTCACGGATCGGACTGGTTTCGGTGAACCGGTAAACCGAATCCCGGATACTGGCAAAAACATACACCCCATCTGCATTTTCCAGAAGGATCTTAAACTTGAATGGTTTTCTTTTCAGGGTAAGATTGGTCTGAAAATCACTGGCAGTGTAGATCTCGTCCTGCACAATTTTGATGACCACATTTTTTTCCTGCGAATAACAAATAGCGGGCAGCAAAATAAACAGTGAAAATATTTTGGCAAATTTTCCAGGATTTTTCATGCTTTCAGCTAATTGACAAATTTAAACTTTATATACGAAAGAACATTGTAAATATTTATCCAACAAACACGGATCTTTTCATCAGCCAATCCGTCTGGGGATCATGACCAACCGGGAAACTATGTTCGCTGAATTTTTCAAAACCCCAACGGGAATAAAATTCAATGGCCCGGTGATTGGTTTCCCATACGCCCAGCCAGATCTCTTTTTTATTTTTTTCCCGGGCAATGGCCAGGCATTCTTCCATTAATCTTTTCCCCACTCCTTTCCCGATCATTTCTTTAACAGAATAAATCCTTTCAATCTCAATAGGATTTTCCAATCCTTCGGATTCTTTCTTTACATGTTCATTCAATTTGGCATAACCTGCAAGCCGGTCCTCATCATAAGCCAGCAGAAAAACTGCACCCGGATCGCTCAGTTCATCCCGTATTTTTTCCGTGGCATAATACTGCGCCAAATGAATATCCATATTTTCTTTGCTGTTTTGAGCAGCAAACGTGTCATAAAAGGTCTTGCGGCTTAATTCCGCAAGAATTTCCGAGTCATCAACGCGCGCCTTTCTGATACTGATCATGGAAGCAAACTATACTAATTTCTGAAACCAGAGAATCACTTAATAAAATTACCTGCCTTGCTTTTCTAATTTACACGAAAAAACCCCGTCTTACATAAAATCGTAATTATCCCTGCCTTTTCCATGATAAAAATACTATCCATTAAAAAAAATACACATTTAAGGGGCGAAAGGTTGCATCAAAAAATACTAATTTATATTTTTATTCAGTTTTTAATGAGAAACCAAAAAATAATCACCTATGAAAACAAGAATTTTACTCTTTTTATCCTTTTTTGCTTTCGCCTCGGCTCCGGCCCAGGTGGCCGGCCCCAATAACCCCACAATATTTATCAATGGTTTCCTGGATGGTTACACCCGGCAATGGTCCGATCTTTCCAATGTACAATCAGAAGACGAAAACTATGCCACTTTCGGGAACCTGGAAGGAGCCAGCGGAACGCACACATCTTACCTGATGGTAACAGATTTTGGTTTCCAGATCCCTCCCGGGACCATTATCGAGGGAATAAAAGTGGAAGTGCGGTGCGCTGATCCCAATTCCCGAACGTCGGATTATAGTGTCCGTATTGTAAAAACAGGGAGTATCATGGGAGATGAAAAAGCTACCGGCAATCCCTACCCTCTTAACGACGATTATCTTGTCTATGGCGGTTCCGGCGATCTTTGGGGGGAAACATGGGATTATAAATTCATCGACGATAATCAGTTTGGTGTAGCTATTGCTGCGCAGCGGAATAATGATGATGATATTTCAACAGATGGCCGGGTAGATAATATCCGTATCACCGTTTATTATACTTTTATGACGCTCCCGATATCCCTCAACAGCTTTACTGCAACCCTGCACAGTAAAACAGTGGAGCTGAACTGGAAAACAACTTCCGAAAATAATATCAATAATTTTAAACTGGAGCGTTCTGCAGACGGCAGAAGCTTTAATACCATTGCCACCCTTTCAGGACAAAACATACCCGTTGCCACTTATAGTTACAATGACAATAACCCGCTGCCGGGTATTTCCTATTACCGCCTGAATATCCAGGGAACCGGATTCCAGAAATACTCACCGGTTGTTTCCGTAAAAAATAACCAGGCCAGTGACCTGTCGATTTATCCAAGTCTCTGGCAAAAAGGAGATGACCTGAATATCACCAACCATGCTCATGAAAAGCTCACGGTTTATTTCTTCAATGCCGGAGGACAAATCATTAGTACCGTTACAACGGATACAAAAATAGTACCCACAGAAACCCTGGCCGGAAGGAATGGTTTGGTTTTTTACAGGATCCTGGATGTTAAAAAGAATATCCTCGGTAACGGACAGTTACTGGTTCAATAAGTTTCCTGATCATCAATAAATATTTTCAGGTAAGTATCATCAAATTAAATTTGGTGATACTTTTTTTATGCTTATCTTTTCCGTTCATTGCTTTCCTTTTTATTTTATATTTCAAACCACAAACCAAAAACATGAAAAAAATCTTTTTTCTTTTCATGCTTGTTCCCCTGATTGGAATAAGCCAGAAAAACATTATGAATGCCAACCGGGTATTCCCAAAAGTTGACAAAGTGCTTGAATTTGAAAAAGCACTGGGCGCCCATGCCCAAAAATATCATACCGGTGACTGGAGCTGGCGGGTATTCGAAATTTCATCCGGGCCCGATGCCGGCGGATACCATATCAGTGAAGGGCCATCCAGCTGGGAAGCTATTGATACCCGCGGAAACCTGGGAACGGAACATAATAATGACTGGAATAAAAGTGTTGCAATCTACCTGACCGACCGCAGCAGTTCCAGTTATTCCACTTACCTCGATTCACTCAGCACTGTAGCGCTGACCGACTGGGCCGACAAGATCAATATCACCCATTATATTCAAAAGGTCGGCTGGGGAGGAAAAGTCTGGGATATGCTGCACGACTTAAAACCGGTATGGAAGGCCCTTGGACTATCGGTTGCCGTATATGCATCGAGTTCTTCAGGCCCGGCTCAATATACCACCGTAACCCGGTACAAGAATGGTTTAAAACAAAGAGCCACCATGACCAACACAGCTTTCAAAGAACAATATGAAAAAATTCATGGCAACGATTCCTACGATGATTACCTTGAAATTCTCAGGAATTATGTGGCCGAGCAATGGTCTGAATTACTTTTTTACCGTGCTGACCTGAGTTCCAAATAAAAAAAACAACTGATCAGCTTATTACAAAGAGGCCGTTCCAAAAGAACGGCCTCTTCCTATATTATTTATGGCTGACTATTCACAATTTTCAATCACCATAGCGCTCGCTCCGCCTCCGCCATTACAAATCCCCGCTGCCCCATACTTCGCACGATTTGCTTTCAATACATTGATCAAAGTTACCATGATCCTTGCACCGCTGGCTCCCAACGGATGACCGATAGAAACAGCGCCGCCATGCACATTTACTTTTGCAGGATCCAGTTTCATCCGTTTGGTATTTTCAATTCCAACAACAGCAAATGCTTCATTCAATTCCCAGTAAGAAATATCTTCCATCTTCAAACCGGCTTTGGTTACGGCTTTCGGAACGGCAAGTGATGGAGTCGTTGTAAACCATTCGGGGGCCTGTTCGGCATCGGCATATGAAAGAATTTTCGCAATGGGTTTTAATCCCAACGCATCAGCTTTTTCCCTGCTCATCAGTAGCAAAGCAGCCGCCCCGTCATTCATCGTACTTGCATTTGCGGCTGTTACTGTTCCGTCCTTCTGAAAGGCAGGGCTCAACGTGGGGATCTTATCAAACTTCACATTATATGGTTCTTCGTCTTTGGCAAAAACAATGGGATCGCCCTTACGCTGGGGAATGATCACCGGTTCAATTTCATTGGCAAACTTTCCGGCTTCCCAGGCCGCCTGGCTTCTTTTATAACTTTCAATGGCAAATGCATCCTGCGCTTCGCGGCTGACACCGCACTCCCTGGCGCATAACTCAGCTGCATTCCCCATGGCCTTTCCATCATATACATCCGTCAAACCGTCTTTGGCCAAACCATCCACCAATGATACATCCCCGTATTTATTACCCCATCGCAACTGAGGGCTATAAAACGGAACATTGCTCATACTTTCCATACCACCGGCCACGACAATATCCGCATCGCCCAGTAAAATACTTTGCGCCGCCTGCGCAATGGCTTTCATGCCGCTGGCGCAAACTTTATTGACGGTTGTACAGTTGACCTCATTGGGTAACCCGGCAAACTTTGCGGCCTGTCTTGCCGGTGCCTGGCCCAGGTTGGCCTGCATAACGCAGCCCATTAATACATCCTGCACCTGCTCAGGTTTCACCCCTGCTTTTTGTAAAGCCCCTTTAATGGCAATCGCACCTAATTGAGTGGCTGATAAACTTTTTAACGAACCGCCGAAACTGCCGATGGGGGTTCTCACAGCCGAGATGATATATACTTCTTTCATCTATTATGAATTAAGAGTTATGAATTGTGAATTTTCGGAGCAAATATAAAGATTGTTAGTCTCTGGGAAGGTGAATTTTATCACCCTCGCCATTGTTAGTGTCAAGCAAAGCTTCAACAACAACGGCTAAGTTTTTCTATTTACGGGTATAAACCTGCACCTGCCAGAGAAAGCTGTTGCGGGCATACAACAAAATGAAGTTGGCGTTTTCAGTCCAGCGTTTGATATCCGCCGGCTCATGATAAAAGGGAGTGAACTTTAGGGGGAATATTTTTGTGATCAGAATCCCGGTTTTTACAAAAAGTCGTACGAGGAAATTATCCCGGGGAAATGAAAGAGCATAAATAACTTTTGTCTTCGCAGTGGATCTTTTTATAAGCAATTCAGGATTGGCATCACAACAAATCACTTTGTCGAGAATGATGATATCTGCACGAGGCAATTCAGGTTCCACATCCACAAAATCACGATGATGGAACACTACTTTCTCTTGCAGTTTCATTTTTACAGCATTTTCTTTAGCTTTTTCCAACATGCCCTCCGAGGCATCAATACCAATAGCTTTGTCTAATCCTTTGCCAAGCATGGTAAGCAATAACCCGCCAACACCACAACCAATTTCCATTACTGATTCCGCAGAACTTTTCCCCCGGTGCGTCAAAGCAGCAGTCATACCCACTAACAAAAGCTGCTGTGTCCTATCTAATCCTTTTCTTTGAAAACGTTTATTGTACTTGATTGCCCGTTTTGAAAAGAAGTTGTCTTTTGCTTTTAATTCCTCAGGAGTACAACAATTCATTTGTATAATAAGTTTGGGGTAAATAACCATCTTAATGAAAACGAATTTACACCTTTGTTGGTGTGGTGCCATGTCTTGTGCGGAAGCAAAGTCACCAACAAACGCATTAGCTAAACCAACTCTTCAGTTGTTGTTCATACTTCGACAAGTTCAGTAGACCAACAACAGCAAAATCACCATCTGTTATTTTCCGCTACTGCCGATAATCAAAATATCCGCTTATTTTTACCCCGTTTGAAGTAAATTCAAAAGCTCCTTCCAGACGGCCATTGCCCCATTTGCTGATCTGTATCGTTCCGGTATCGCTGGTATAGGTTCCTTTCACCGGATCCGTTATACCGGATAAGGAACAGGTATTATTTTCATATATAGCTACGCCATGAAAGTTATTTATATGCATAGTGAGTCCATAGCTTACCTCTTTATCATGCCCCGTCAAATGAAATGACTTATCTCCCATCGTGAACTCGCATTGTTCCAACTGAATAAACTGTTCACCGAAATTCACCCTTATCGGCAATTCACCATTCATCGGGGCGTCAGGCTCCTGTTCTTCTTCCATGATGTTTATTTTTACCCATTTGAAACCGGCCCAGCGGGCAAGCATATCATTATCATAAAGACAAACCCCGATCATCTGCATGCCGGACTTTCCACTGAGAATATCCGCAAAGCGCTGAGAAAAATGACCTGCTGTATCACAAAAGAACCCATTGCCTTCATACCCAGGCGCATCCGGAGTCAATAACGGCATAAATTCTTCTGTTTTCCGTAGCTGATAATCATCAGGCAGTTCCCTTGTTACCAGTTGCCCGTCTTTTTTCTCCGTTACCTTTACTTTCACTTCAGGATATTCTTCCTTCCCGATCGTTCCGTCCTCTACTTTTTTCCAATATTTTTCTGCATAGTGATAAGAATGAAGCGCCGTCTTACCATAATAAAAGAAAGAAATGAAATCCACCCCCGGTGATTCGCTGTTCACTTTGGAGGAATACGGATTGAATTTTCCTGTAACAGGATCATAAACTATCCTTCTCCCGGTATTACCGGGGAAGTTGGGATCAGCCACATACATTACATTTCCATTCACTTTATAAATCACCATTGCATGACTGTTTCCTTCCTTCTGAGCAATGACCACATATTGCGGCCGCTTTGTCAGCATGATCGCATACGCAAAGGCCCGTAAAGTCATCTTATCACCCAACAGGGAACCGAATTCAACATTGTAACCTTTCACCAGCCAGTAAAAAGGTAAATCGGAGCCTTTGTTCTCTGTTTGCAGGTAAGAAGCAAACATCATCGCTTTGCGATCATCAAAATGACAATTGGGTGTTGGCATGCCGCCGTCATTATCGAGCAACTGGTACAAAGGAGCAGCACCCTGCATTTTTTTATTATCATAATACCAGAGCATGGCCTGACTTTGTCCATCGCAGATACCATTGCGATTCAAAAATGTGCCGCAGTTCACATTGGGCATATCATCCACGCCGGGATTAAATCCTGATTCAGCACCCTCCTGCAACTTGTCTTCATTAATGGCACTCACGATTAATTTCACTACATCATTGGTGATATCTCCAGCCTGTGCCGCTAATGCACTTCCCTTGACCTGTTTTGAATGAGAAAAATTCCGGAGTGCCACCACCACCCTGTCTTTTTCCAGTTTAAGCAATGGCATACCTTCCAGTTCTCCTGACTCTTCATCATATAAAAAAGCCATCGCAAACATTCCTTCATGTAAGTGAATAGGTATCTCCATAGTTACTATCGAATCAGAAAAACCACCGCCACAGGAAATAGTGATCAGTGGACTTATCGGGTTGAAGTCAGGGCCGAATGTATGACCTGTTATGGGCGCATAAGAGATCCTGAACTTCCGGGATGCTCCAAAAGCTGCATCGGGCATATACATCATCAGGCCGCTGAGAGAATCACCGGGCTTGTCAATATATAACAAGCCGTTCGATTCTACATGCTGGTTGGTCAGCTCAACAGTTTTGCCGGTATGGATGATCCTATGCGGCCCGGAAACCAGGTTATCTTTGTTTTTACAGCCTGTGAATACAGTTATGTGCAGAATACAAATTACTGCAAGAATGAAAGGTTTTTGTTTCATAATGCAGAAGGTTTGGCCTACTAAATATAAAAAACATTTGAAGGTTCACGAAAAGAAATTAACTTTAATAACTCCCCGTACACAAGAAAGGTATTTTTTTCATTCAAATAATAAATGCAATGAAAAAATCAGTAAACAAAAACCGGGTAACTTTTTTTCTTTTTGTTATTATTTTCCTGTTCCAGCAGTCTGTTTCGGGACAGCATTCAGGATTGCAGTATTGCATCATCACCGCAACCGGCACCGGCAAAACTACCGGTGAAATAGCTTCCCTTAAGATCTTCAACCCTTCTGAAAAAGAAGTAAAAGGCACGCTCGGGCCCTGTATCATTCCATCGGATGGCAACTACCAGCCTTATATTGTTCCTAAATTCGAACCGGTCATTATTGTCCCTGCCGGCGGAACGGTTGATATTAAACTCAGCGGGTATTGCATGGATATTACCAAAAGAGCAGCTGCTGAGAAAGATGTTTTTAAACCTATCAATGAATGGATCCGGATTGATGAACAAAACACAGGAAAAGCTACTCCCTATAAACCCATTATCAATCCCGATACCGACCCGGTACATTCAGCGCCATACCTGCTTGAGGCATTAAATGAAATCAGTAAAAGTTATGATAAATTAAGAACTGAAGGAAAGATCAGCACTCCTTTTTCAGGCACGCCTGAAAAAGAAAGAGAAGCCGTTATCCAGCAAACATTCTGGATTTATACGGCTGAACAAAGACAGAAGCCCTATACCAAAGAACAGTTCAGCACCCGTACCTATGAACAATATGAAGAGAAAAGCAACATCAAACCTTTAACTCTTCCCCCCGAAAAAAAACAACAATTAGATAAAGGCATTGATGATTTCTGGAATACATTCCAGGCTGTAGGATCTGAAGCCAAGATATTAAACGTTCCTTCCAAACCAGAAGAGCCAAAGATCATTACACCCATCAGCACACCGGAAGTGAAACCCTGTGATTGCAATACCTGTACGGTTATCAAACCAATCCGGGTCATTGACGCTGAAACAGGCAAAGAAATTACAACCGATTCTGTTCCCTGGATGGCCAACCAACTGAGGTTTGAACCTCCCGTGGTAAAAAGCAACTGCCCGGATGAATGCCTTCCGCATAATGATATCCGTATCCGGTACATTCCCCATTACAAATATTATGTTCATTCCGGTTCGATGTGGTGGACGGATCCCCTTGAGTTGACCATGCGGGATCCGGGCTATATGGATTTTGAAGCCGAATATGAATGCTTTTGCCTCAATAAAACCTGCGGTAAAAACAAAATGCTGCGGCGAATCTATTTCACGGAAAAAAATAATTGTTGCGACAGCATCCGAAAACAGAACAACGGCCACTTGTTTTTTCATTTTAAAAGCGGATTTGCCCAGATCAATGATAACCAGTTTTCCATCCGTTCAAAAGACTGCGGCGACCAGGATTTTAATTTTGGTTTTAACATTGAAGCTATTTTCTGCAACCTCAGTGATGACCAGGTTTTCGCTGAACTGGTTACCATGGCACAGTCAAACCTGAGCAAAGGGAATCTGAAAGAATTTCACAGTACGAGGAGCCTGGGTATGGGAGGTGTTTCTACCGATCCTAACATGCAACGATTTTATGGTTTCAGTTTTTCCAAACAGGTCAACGGGAAAGAATTAACAGTAAACATCAGCATTGACAAGGAAAAATGTGTGTTTGATATAAGCCTGTTTTGTGATGACAAAATTTATGAGTTTGCAGCGCCTCCTTATTTATCACCGAACCAAATCACAACATGGGCAAACGGGTTGGGTGCACCAACCAGCCAGCAGAGTTGGGTGAATGCCCTGCTGATACTTTCTCACCTTGCAAGAGCGGATGAACATGGCCAGGGGGCAGTCTATCAACAGGCTTTGCGGAATTATCTGGCCAAAGTGATCAACCAGTCCACTGCATTAATGAACAATCCAAAGAACGCACCGCTGATGGGAAAACTTTCTGCTTTAAAGGAAGCAGCGGCTGAATGCCTGGCCAAAGGTGATTTCAAACTATTGGATAATGTCATGATAAAAATTATGCCTGTACTCAGAGAAATGAATTAAAAAATGAAAAGGCGGAATAAAAAAATACCGGCAATTATTCTTTTGTTATCCTGTACCCAGGTAAATGCGCAGGATATCAACTGGAGTATCATAAACCTGGCCAATGCCGATGCAAAAATTCTATCTGTCAAACCGCCCCGGCCGGAACCGTATAAACCGGTTATCATTCAACCTTTTGATACAAAAGAAGGAAAGATCTCGGTATACCTTCCACCGCTTTCTTCTACGGTCATGCTGTCCGGTACGGTGTACCTGGAACCAACAGGAAAAGACAGCAGTAAAAACTTAATGGCATTGCAGGCATACCATCTGAGCCTGGGTGACCAAACCATTCCCCTGCATAGAGGTTCCTTTCAATTCATCCTGCCTGTTGACCCGGAAAATGAAATGACGTCGCTTCAATTAAAAAGCAATACGGGGCAAATTATAAAATCGGAAAAGTTGCCGGTTACGAAAGCAACGATAAATCCAGGCGGCTTCGTTATACCTGCTTACATCGTGAGCGGCGATCAGGCCTGTATTGCCGGAAATTTTGATGGCAACAGTTCCAATACTTCGGTAAAGATCAATGGCGAAAATGCTGAATTGCTTGCAGAATCCCCCTCCCGTTTATATTTTACCACACATACTGCATATCATGGTACCGCAACCATTGAGTGTACCGAAAACGGGCATACACAAACAACCAAAACGAATGTGCTATCGATGGGACTAATGGCCGACAGGACCAGCCTGCGCAGCGGACAGCAGACCCTGCTGCATATTAAAATAAACGGGATGGAAGGATTGAAAGAAAAAATTCCCGTCACCATTCAGAATAACAGTACATCTGTCATTTCACTGGAAGGGGGAAATACACAACAACTAATTATTGATCCGCAAAAAGAGACTGCTGCGGGAATGCTGGAGATCACCCGGACCATTCAATCGCTGAAGAATGGAAATTTTTCGGTTAGTGTGCATATTATTCCGTCTTCATCAGCGATACAGTAACAGATCATACCCTTATTGAGGAACAAAACTGATCAATTCCGTCATACATTTCTTTTACACACAAAAAAACCGTCCGGCCGGTAGCCCAACGGTTCATAAAATCCCTGGAACAGTTTTTTATCCTGCCTGTTCAAATTTTATAAAAGCCCCGGTTGCACTGAAGGTGGCTTCATATTTTACGGCACCTCTCATAAAATGTGCCTTCCATTCACCGGCATTTGTCAGTTTCCATTCATACACGTTATCAGACGAAAAACGCTGGCGGAAAGCATCCAGAACAGCCTGGGGCACGGCTGCATCCAGGCAAATAATAGAATGGGAAGACTGGTGACCATTATCATCGAAACCCGCATCATGCCGCTGGTTGGCCAGGTTGAACTGGCTGGTAAAATGACTGCTGCTGTTTCGTTGCCATTCCACTTCCGTGGCACCCCTGAATGTATTATTAAAAGAATTGATCACAGCGGCCGGAACCGAAGAGGCCGGAATGACATTCGCATTCCCCGAAGAAGAATTATTGTTATTCGTCGCGGATTTGGAGCAGGCGGTAAGAGAAATGACAGCTAATGCGGCAATGATGATTTTGTTTTTCATGTCTTGATTTTTTTTCTTTAAAAATGATGTACAATACTGGGTCAATGCAGGGTTTTCTTTTGTAACCAACGGGATCGGATTTATTTTATAATGTACAGGTAATGGCATCTTGTACAAAACAGTTCCGGGGTTTGCAGGCCGGTTCAACGCCATCCCTGAATTCCTCTGCGGTCTCTTTGTCTCCCCGGTTTATGATCAGAAACAAACCAGTCACTGCCCTGAACAGTTAGTTTGCAGATAATGCCATAAGTTGATTATTTTTACAAAAATGCCTTTATGAACCTTTTTGTAGCCGGTCTCCCCTACGACCTCGATGATGCCGAACTGGAAGAAATTTTTGAAAAGTTCGGAGTCGTTAAGTCAGCCAAAGTAGCCATGGATAAGGAAACCGGTAAAAGCCGGGGGTTCGGATTTGTGGAAATGCCGAATGATGATGAAGCCAGGGAAGCCATTGACGGCCTGAATGATATTTCATTGGGGAAAAAACCGCTTGTAGTGAAGCAGGCTGAAGATCGCCCGGGTGGCGGCGGCGGTGGTGGTTCCAGGGGAGGATACAAGGGTGGTGGCGGTTATCAATCAGGCAACAGGGACCGTAACCGGTATTGATACCCGTTTGGTATTTGACCATTCCCAAGAAAGACTCAATAATCAATATACAAGACTCAAGTCGATCAGAAGTTTCCCTCTATTCACAGGGTATTCTACCGATTTGAATATTGATTCCTGATTCTTGAGTCTTGAGTCTTTTTTCCATATTATAGCACAGCAAATTGGTCGACTGAGCCCTCCTTATTAAATTGTTAATCCATTGCCCGGGTATTCTTCCTCATTATCTTCTTTCTTATTTTCCGCTGTGAAATTTTCTCAACCATGAAAATTTGCCGTGCATTTCTTTTTTTAATGATCACCTCACCCCTGTTGAAGGCTCAACCTTCACCTGAAGCACCCCTGTCATCAATCCGGTTGACCGATTCTGTTTTTTGCACGGAAGTAAAGGACCAGGGCATGAGTCCCACCTGCTGGACCTTCGGCTCCAATTCATTATTTGAAAGCGACCTGGAAAAAAAGAACGGGGCCCGGCTTAATTTGTCCGAGATGTTCATCGCCCGGTATGCCTATATCGACAAGGCAGAAGCATGGCTTGCATCAAAAGGAAAAACCTATTATGAAGGTGGCGGACAATTCCGGGATGTCATCCGGATCATCAACCGGTATGGTATTGTACCGGAAGATATATACAATGGCAGGCCCCATGGTGAATACATGCACAATCATGCAGGACTGGACACCGCCATGCGGAGATTTGCCAATGAACTATTAATAAAAGGGAACACATCGTTGAATGAAACAGACCTGCTGAAAATAAATGACACCCTTGACCGTTATCTCGGAAAAGTGCCGGAAACTTTCTGGTTTAATCAGCAACAATACAATCCCAAAACATTTGCAGCGGAAATTGGTCTTTCCGGTGATGACTATATCGACCTGATGTCTTTTGCAGGTCTTCCTTTTTACAAAAGATCGTTGCTGGCAGATGAATTCAACTGGGCCGGTGATAGTTTATTCAATATTACACTGGAAGATATGCAGATGGTGGTTGATACGGCCCTGGCACATGGCTGGTCGGTTGGCTGGGAAGGGGATGTCACCGAACCCGGTTTCAACTTTTTAAATGGTTATGCCACCATCAGCGATTCAGACTATCAATACCCGGAAAAAAGAATACAGGATTTCGGGAACGGATCCACGAAAAGGGATCATATGCTTCACGTGGTGGGAATGGGACATAATGATCAAAATAAAAAGTGGTATTACCTGAAAAATTCATGGGGTATATGGTTCAGCAAATTCAGGGGTTTTCTTTTTATGGATGAAAACTATTTCAAACTGAAAACAGTTGTACTGATGGTAAATAAACAGGCATTGCCGCAAAGCCTGCAACATAAACTAAGACTGGATATTTATTCGAATTGAATTTTGCAGACAATTGTGTTCTTTTACTGTTCATAAAACGACTCAATATATCAACACTCAACAATCAAGACTCAAATGTACAGAGTTACGACAACTTGGATATGGAGGATTGTTTGTTGACATATTGAGTCTTTTTTTCAATCCGTGGAAAAGAATCAAGATACAAGATACAAGATTCAAGACTCAAGTGTATGGAGTCACGATATCTTGAACATTGAGGATTGTCTGTTGACATATTGAGTTTTTTTTCAATGTTGGATAAAGGCTCAAGATTCAACATAAGACTAATAGCGATAACAAACTGCATTGATATTCATCCCGGCACCGACGGAAGCAAACAGCACCAAATCGCCGGAAGATAAACGGTGAGTGTCAACCTGGTTTTTGATCACCAGGTCATAGAGCGTAGGTATCGTGGCCACGGAACTGTTTCCCAGCCATTGTATGCTCATGGGCATGATGTATTCGGGCGTTTGGCTGCTCCCGTACAGCTGGTACAATCTTTTAATGATCCCCTCATCCATCTTTTCATTGGCCTGGTGGATGAATATTTTTTTTACATCCTTTATATCCACGCCGCTTTTTTCCAGGCATTCTTTCATGGCGGCCGGCACATATTTCATCGCAAATTCATACACTTTGCGTCCCTTCATTTTTATATAACGGATATGCGGATCGCTTCCGGGATAATAGGACATGCCCATGTTGATATAATCCACTTCCTCCAGAGAATAAGTTTGTGTGCAGGCAGCCAGTATACCCGGCCCTTCCGCATCCACTGCCTTATATTCGACCACAGCAGCACCTGCTCCGTCACTGAATAGCATACTGTCGCGGTCATACATATCAATGACCCTGGATAAGGTTTCCGTTCCCACGATCAAAGCTTTCCGGGCGATGCCTGCTTTGAAAAATGCATCGGCCTGGATCAATCCCTGCACCCAGCCCGGGCATCCGAAAAGAATATCATAAGCTACACAAGCGGGATTGCGTATACCCAACTTATGTTTGATATGACTGGCCAGGGAGGGAACTGCATCGGTCTGTATGGTATGCTTGATCACATTCCCGAAATTATGGGCAACGATCAACTGGTCGATCTCTTCCGGGTTGATGCCACTGTCATCAATTGCTTTTTTTGCGGCAAGGGCACCGATATCCGAAGCGTTTAACTGATCCGTAGTATAACGTCTTTCTTCAATACCCGTGATCTGTTTGAATTTCTCCACTACTTCTTCCGGGGAGGTATTCAGGGGCTGCTGGTTTTCAGAATAAAAAAAATGTTTTGCAAAATCCCGGTTCGATTGAACAAATGGCGGGATATAGGAACCGGTACCTGTAATGACTGATCGGAACATAGACTAACCTGGATTTTTTATATAATACCTCCCCAATAAAGATAACAGATACATTAATTATTCAGGGAAATTTTAATCAGAATTTCTAAGTGAAGTTAAACCCGGGCTTTCGTCTATAAGGGACAACTGAATGATGCAACAGGATCAGGAAACACTGCTGGCTGATAAAGAAACAACATCATCCGCATTGATGGAATCATCTCCTCCTGCTGTTTCGGGCTCAGGGGCAGGCGTGTTATTTTTTATGACTAATTGAAAACTGTTATTCATGGAAAATTCAAATTGCTTTTGCTGCAACAGTTTACGGATGACTTCATCCTCCTGCAACGTTTCAGCAAATTCCCTGGCCAGGGGCTGGTGTTTGACGGCATTATTGATGCGGCCGTTTACCAGGTGCATATTGGCAAAACTGTATTTGATCTTTCTGCCCCCGGCTGCCCGCTGAAAGTCAGAAGGGTTCATACTGAGGGTTTGTTCACCATTAGCTGATCGTTTCAGTAAAATCACAATGACCGGAAGATATTTTTTCCAAACCTGGCTAAACATAATGCGCTTATTTAAATTTTTAGTTGATCATCCGGTTTCCCCGGTCAGTGGATCTAGCTCCCATCAGCATCCGAAAGACGGGTAAAGGACACGCCGTTGAAAACCCGGGTCAGGTTGAAATTTCCCGTTTGCTTCCATTCATCAATGCTGGTGCTGCTTACAATACGCCAGAAATTTTTTGATTTCAGTTCATCATAATCAGCTCCCTGTATAAAAAGCCCTTTTACCGTACTGCGTTCTTTAAAATGAATATTCACGGCCGTCTCTTTCCGGCCCTTGTTCTGTACAAACTTTTCGATCATTTCCGTTGTCATACTGTATATTTTACTAAAGAAATAAGCTATCGTTAGTGTTAT
>CAZQGZ010000040.1:0-17916 GCA_964592935.1 uncultured Chitinophaga sp.
TTTTCCAGCCGTACAACTGAAAACAAATATGGAAATTAACAGGAGGCCCCCTTTATTTCTTACCTGCATTTTTCTTTTCTTCTTTAACCATTGTTTCATAATCTATGCCTTCGTCTTTCATCAGCTCAAGCCCCGTTTTACGGATGGCTTCAATAAGCACAATGATCTTCCTGCCTTTCTGGGTCAGTGAATATTCGGTGTGGGGTGGCACTTTAGCAAACGTTTTTTTATCAACAAATCCTTCGGCTTCCAGGTCTTTCAGGGTCCTGGTCAGCATTTTCTGGCTGATATGCGGGATATTTTTTTCCAGTTCTGTATAACGGAGCGTTTTATTCCTTAAACGCCATAATACCGGGGCCTTCCAGGTGCCGCCGATCTTATGCAATACAAAATCAACCGGGTTGTAGAAACGTTTCTTCCTGATAAACACGTCTGGCATGCGTTAAAATTACGATATACGAACCAAAAAGTTCGTTACAGTCTTTATTGTACTGAACATGGCTACTCTGAAAGATTGGCTGATTTTTGAAATCAAAATAAAATGTATGTCAGCCATTATAGAAACACGTCATTATGTGCATTTTCATGGAGCTCCCTCAAAAGGAAAAATAGTCATGGTAGCCAGCAGCCCCTCTCGATCGGCGCAAACGGGCTGGCCCATCGGTTTCTGGGCCGCGGAGTTGACACATCCGCTACGGGTATTCCGGGAAGCCGGCTATGAAGTGGAACTGGTTTCAACGCACGGCGGAAAACTGGAAATGGACGGATACAGCGATCCTACGGATGCCAGTGGTTATTCGGCGCATGATGTGATCACACTTGGGTATATGCAGCAACCTTCCTTTATTGATTTGTTGTCCAATACAAAAAAACTGACAGACGTAAACCCGGCTGATTATGCAGCCATCTTTCTCGTAGGCGGGCAGGGCCCGATGTATACATTTAAAGGAAATACCGGTTTGCAAAATCTGTTTGTTTCCTTTTATGAGGCGGGAAAACCTGCTGCAGCGGTTTGTCATTCCACTACGTTATTACTGGAAGCAAAAAAACCGGATGGCGAATTGCTGGTAAAAGGCAAAACATGGACCGGCTTTGCCGATGCGGAAGAGGAATTTGCAGATAAGGCAGTTGGCATGAAGATCCAGCCATACCGGATTGAAGAAGAAGCCCGTAAAATTCCCGGTACAAACTTTAAAGTGGCAGAGCCTTTTTCTTCTTATGCCATAGCAGATGGAAACCTGGTCACCGGCCAGCAACAGAACAGTGGTGAAGCAGCCGCCAAACTGGTGATAGAAATGCTTTCAAAATGAAGGAGCAAATCCATGAACCCGGATAAAATGAAAATATGACCATTGCAATAATCGGTACGGGAAATGTTGGTGGCGCCCTGGCGCAGCGTTTCATCCAGGCAGGACATGATGTTTTAATGGGTGCGCGGTTTCCACTGTCAGAGAAATCAGTCAGGCTGGCAACGATCATTGGTGAAGACCGCTTTTTCTCCGTTGAAAAAGCCGCAAAGCCGGCCGGTGTTATAGTCATTACCACACCTCCGGAAACTGTTTTATCACTCATTCCGCAATTAGGTGATACCCGTGAAAAAGTGCTGATGGATGCTACCAATTCGGTTCGCACAAGGCCGGAAGGGTATAGTACCGTTTTCCAGGCGTTAAAAGATAAAACCGGTTGTGAGCGGGTGGTGAAATGTTTTAATACCACCGGGTTTGAAAATATACTCAACCCGGTTTATCATGGAGAAGGCATTGATATGTTTTGCGCAGGGAATAATGCAGATGCAAAAAATACTGCCATTCAATTATCCGGTGATATCGGGTTTGCCAACTGCTACGACTTCGGGGGTGATGATAAAGTTGCATTGCTTGAAAGCCTGGCATTAAGCTGGATCAACCTGGCTATCATACAAAAACAGGGAAGGGATATGGCCTTTAAAGTAATACGCCGGTGACCCGGTTTGGATAGAACCGATAAAAAATTATATAGTCTCTAAAACTGCCCCGCATGAAAATACCCACTATTCGGATCGAGGCCTTCAGCGATGGTGTGATCGCTATCATTATCACCTTAATGATCCTTGAAATAAAACTGCCATTCATTCCACCGGAAGCCACATCAGGGGAAATATGGAACCGCCTCGGGGAAATGACCCCCCACCTGATCGCCTATATCATGAGTTTTGTGGTACTGGGTATCTTATGGGTGAATCATCATCATTTTTTTCACCAGGTGGCGCATACCGACCGTAAACTGCCCTGGCTGAATCTGCATTTGCTTTTCTGGATGTCCCTGATCCCTTTACCAACCGCCTTTATCGGCGAGCATTACCAGAAACCTGAAGCCACGGCTTTTTACGGGTTCGTCATGTTTATGACAGCCGTGGCATTTGCCCTGATGCGGACCTATTCACAGGACAAAGCCAACCTGTCCCTGGAAAATCTTTCCAAGCGTTTGCAGATGCGTTATCGCTTGATGAACCGGATTGGAAGTTTTCTTTATTTCATTTCCATTTTTGCGGGATATGTTTCTGTTTATATCTCCCTGGCCATTTTTATATTGGTTCCGATGATGTATTTTATTCCGATGAAAATTGAAATGGAGGAACCCGGTTAAAACCTGTTCATATCTTTACCCGGTGGAAAATAAAACTGGCTGAAAAGCAATCAATCATTACCGATTATTTCAATCCCCGTATTGCGGGAGAATTGAACGGCCAGCAGGATAAATTCAAGGGTGAATCTATCATCTTAACGATTGATACGGAACATAAGCCCGTACCGGATGAAGATGCGGAGATCATGTTATTTGAACCGGGATCAACGATAAATACCGGCAACCTGCAAAATGAGTTCATAAAATAAATTTGCAACGGCTTTAATGCGTTAACATAAGCCATAGACCCGGGAGATAAACGAATATAACCCAGCCCACCAGCGTGGTTATTAATGAAGTGAGCAGGAGTCGCAACCAAAAATGTTTAATATGAATTTTCCGGAAAAGATCGTAACAAAACCAGAAATTGTACACGGCAGAAACAATTCCCTGGAAAATAAAAACCGGTGTGTTATTAATATTCATCTTCAGTAAAACACCCTCCGTGATATCCCCGATGATCAGCATGGCATTATAACATCCTGCCCCGTACAGGCTCAGCGTAAGTACTTCCGGGTAAAAAAACCTGGGCTTTCCGAGGATAAAATAAATGACAATTGAAGACCCCAAAAGTGCCGGCAGGAAGAAAAGGGTAAAGTGGTTCCGCAAAAGCTCATTGGCCTTTTCCTGGTTTGTAAGCATCAGGATGGCCGAATTATCAACCCGGTAATGGAAAAAATTAATGATAATATTATGAAGAAGGATATAAAGTCCTGTCCAGATCAGGAAAAAACTGACCGGTTTCTGGTAATGTTTTCTTTTCCCCTTAAGGTAATTTAAGGAAACCTGTCCCGGCCGGATAATAAATTCCTTTGTGGTGTGCAGGAAATTTTTTTCTACATGGGTAAAGAAATGGCCCACTTCTTCGAGTAATGTTTTTGCATCGAGGCGTTTCAGGTTCGCCTTTTGCCCGCAGGTATGACAATACTTCCCGTGAACTTCTGCTCCGCAATTGATACAAACAGACAAGGATAATTTTTTTGTAAAAATAACTGAACCTTTAATACAGGGTTATGTATCAATTTGATTTTTTTGCCACAAAGGCGCAAGGGCCTTCATGGTATAACTGTATGAAATTTTTTGCAATTCGATTACTTAATACCGGAGCGTGCGGTAAAATTTCCCGGGCCGCAGGTAAATGATCCCCTTCTGTGTATAAAACCGGGTGGCCAGTTGTTTGTAGTTTCCTGAATCATCCCGGCCCTGCACTTCAAAATGCAGGTGCGGGAAAGCAGAGTACCCGGTATTTCCGCTGAGACCGATGCATTGCCCGGTTTTAACACTATCGCCTTCCTTAACAAATACACCGTCTTTCATAAAATGCCAGTACCAGGCCACCGATCCATCGTTGTGTTGAATTGCCACATAGTTTCCATCTGAAAGATTTTCGGGTTTGAGTCCTTTTTTATCAGAATCTTTCCTGGCGTAAGTAACCATACCATCTCTTGCCGCACAAACTTTGGTGCCGGTCTTCACTTTGAAATCAAGCGCTCTTTCGCCTTTATGACTGAACATACTTTCATAACCCTGTACGAGAAAAATTTTTTTCCGGTGTTCAAATGGTAACGTGTAGATATAACTGCTGTCGTCTTTGAATTTTCCGTTCTTCAGGTCATTGACAGAATACGGATCCTGTGTATAAGCAATGAATGGCAAAAAGAAAAATAATAAAATAAATTTCATAGTTGTTTATTCATGAATAGTACCTGCATCTTTGGTATTTTCTTCTCTCTCCCTGCGCCACCGTTAACGTTTTGGCGCATGCGGTCAGGGTTTGTTTGTATATAAACCCATCAGCACTTTTTCCGGCGTCATCGGTGCATCGTATGTAATATCCGCTGATGGATTGAATGCTTTCACCGCATTGCGTAAAGCAAAATAAGCACCGATCCCATACATCAATGGCGGTTCCCCCACCGCTTTGCTGCGGAAAATAGCCAGGTTGTCTTTTTCGGTTTCCAAAAAATGAACCGATATCTCTTTGGGTACGGAATAAATATCGGGCACTTTATAAGTTGATAAAGCATTCGTCATTAATTTCCCTTCTTTGTTATAAAGCAGTTCTTCCATTGTCATCCAGCCAATACCCTGCACCAGTGCTCCTTCACATTGCCCCATGTCAATAACAGGATTCATCGATTTGCCGAAATCATGAACGATCTGTACTGTTTCGGTATCATAAATTCCCCGGAGGCAATCGATCTTTACCGTAAAGATGGCGGTACCATACACATGATAGGTAAAGGGATGCCCTTTTTCTTTGGCCGTATCAAACCAGATCCCCGGCGGTGCATAATGTGCATGTTCGGATAAACTGATCCGTTGTACATAAGCAGCCGTGACTAATTTGTTCCAGTTCCAGTCTGTTTTTTCCCCGTTGATATACAACCATTCGTCTTTTAATTCGACGGAACGGAGTTCCGTTTTCCCTGCGGCAGCCACTTCTTTTAACCGCTGCAATATGGCCAGGCATGCTAATTCGGTGGCTTTTCCATTGAGATCGGAAGAAGCGCTGGCCGCTGTTGGTGATGTGTTGGCGACACGGTATGTATTGGTTGTATTAATTTTTACCCTGGCGGGATCGATAGAAAAAGTGGCGGCAGCCACCTGCATTATTTTCGTGTTCAGCCCCTGTCCCATTTCCACACCTCCTGTACTCACGCCCACACTTCCGTCGGTATACACATGCACCAGCGAGCGGGCCTGGTTCATCAGTGTTTTTGTAAAGGAGATACCAAAACAGATGGGCATACAGGCCATTCCTTTTTTAAATAAAGAATTGGCCGTATTGAAATCATCAATGTCCTGCTGTATTTTTTTTATATCATATAATTCAGCCGCCTTGTTCCAGCATTCATGCGCTTCACTTTGTGCTATTTGTCCGTAGGGAAATTCATCCCCGGTATTGATTAAATTCTTTTGCTGGATCACCGATGCGGGTATGCCTAACTGTGAGGCAGCTTTGTCAATAGCTGCTTCGATCACAAACATACCCTGCGGCCCGCCGAATCCGCGGAAAGCGGTATTGGGTGGCAGGTTGGTACGGCAACTGTAAGCGGTTGCCTTTACATTCGGGATAAAATAGGAATTGGTACAATGAAACAAAGTTCTTTCCATTACAGCCGGGGAAAGATCAGCGGCAGCCCCGGCATCCTGGTAAAAGGCGGCTTCATAAGCAATGATCTTAAGATCCCTGCTCAACCCGATCTTAAAATCGGATGAATAAGGATGCCGCTTGCCGGTCATCCGCATATCTTCCATGCGGTGCAATGAATATTTTACAGGCCTCTTTAAATGATAAGCAGCCAACGCGCATAGCACGCCCCAGGTGGTGGCCTGGTCTTCTTTGCCACCAAAGCCGCCGCCCAGGCGGGTTGTATCCACTTCAACCTTGTTCATCGGGAGCGCCAAGACCCTGGCTGCGGTTCGTTGCACCGCGGTAGGCCCCTGCGTGGAAGAATAAATTCTTATCGCCCCGTTTTCTTTCGGCAAGGCATATGCGCCCTGTGTTTCAATGTAAAGATGTTCCTGCCCGCCGGTCCCGGTTCGTCCCTCAAAAATATATTCGCATTGTCCCCATACCCCGGCGGTATCACCCATCTGAAAAGTTCTTGGCGGGATGATCAGTTCTCTTTTTTCTTTTGCCTCTCTCGGATCCGTGATAACGGGTAACGGATCGATTACTGCTTTTATTTTTTTAACGGATGCTCTTGCTGCTTCTTCCGATGCGGCAACAACCAATGCAACGGGCATCCCGCAAAAATGAACATGGGTGCCGGCCAGTAATTCTTCATCGGGGATAATTCCTCCGATCTGGTTTTCGCCGGGAATATCTCTGGATGTAAAGATCCGGGTCACGCCGGGCATGGCTTCTGCTTCTTTAGTATCCAATGAACGTAGTATGCCATGTGCCACCGGTGAATCAAACACGGCAGCATAGAGCGTACCGTTGACCACCGGTATATCATCGAGGTAAACCGATTCGCCGCGGACATGGGTGTATGAATCTATGTTCTTCATAATGAGGAACGCTGATTTTTATGATTGTTACGATTCACGCCGATAATTTTAATTCGGTCAGTTGTTCCAATAATAATGTTCAACATTCAATTGTTCTTCTTTCACCGCCGACCAATATGACAGGCAAGATCTGCGCCGGTCATCATAATCATAATAATCTGCGTTCAGTTAAATGCGCCCTTATCAATTGCCCCAGCAATAATGTTTTGTATTCCTTTGATCCCCGGGCATCACTGATCGGGGAAATCTCTGTCTTCATTACTTCAATGGCTCCGTTTATTGTTTCTTCGACCTGAGCTTGTCGAAGGGTCTTGCCTTTCAAAAACTCAGCCGTTTTTTTCAAATACACCGGAACGGGTCCCACACCACCGGCCGACAGACCCGCTTTTGTGATCTCATCTCCATTCATAGTTATGCTGATCGCCGAATTCACACTGGCAATATCAAGATGCGTACGCTTGCTTACTTTTTCAAAATTGAAAAAAGAGTTTTTCCCGGGTATTTCAAACCATATTTTATCAATGATCTCACCGGGTTGTTTATCCAATAGTTTATATCCTTTGTAAAAATCCCGCAACGCGACCTCTCTCCCGGAGATGGGCTTTCCCCCCTCTCCACCCCGTGGAGAGGGGCCGGGGGTGAGGCTGATCTGCGCATCCAATGCCAGAAAGAAAATAGTCAGATCCCCGATCGGCGATGCATTCACAAAATTGCCGGCGATCGTTGCCATGTTTCTTATGGGTGTGGAAGAAACCAGTTTTGCATAGCGATGAAAGTCCGGAAAAATTTTATTGAATACCGTTGAGTTTATTAAATCACTTACCGTGACGGATGGACCTATGATGCATTTATTTTTCTCAAGGGCAATTCCGTTTAATGCAGGTTCATCAGATACAAATTTTATTTCCGCATGAGTCATTTCATCGTGTTTCTGAACGTAGAGATCGGTGCCTCCGCCTACAGTGGTGAAAGGTGAATGGGGTATGGTGAACGGGGTGGCCTCAAGATTAAGCAATCTGTCTTTGATAGTTGAAAAATAATCCGGCAGGATTTTTTTATTGGTCACAAAGTTTATTGCTTCCCCGCCATTTTTTTCCTTCATTATTTCAGCAACCCTGGCCGAAGCTCTTTCAATGGATTTATAACCGGTGCAGCGGCAGATGTTTCCATCAATGGAAGCGATCGCATTTTGTTTGGTGGCTTGTTTTTCACTTAAACAAAACCCGGCCAGCGATACCACAAATCCCGGTGTGCAGAAACCGCATTGTGTGGCTCCTTCATCGGCCATGGCCTGCTGAATGGGATTCAGCCTGTCAGAAAAATTTATCCCTTCAATGGTCACAATATGTTTTCCATGTACATTTCCAACCGGCAACAGGCAACTGGTCATGGACTCATACCGTACAATATCATTGATGACTTTTCCCACCAATACGGTGCAGGCTCCGCAGTCACCTTCCCGGCAACCGATCTTGGTTCCCGCGAGGTGCTGGTGATAACGTATAAAATCCAGCAGCACCATTCCGGGTGGCAGGTCCGTTTTTATTTCTTTTTCATTGAGAATAAACCGTATCAAGTTATCTTTATGATTGAAAAATAAAGTTAAAGCAAAACATCAGAATCAACTATCAAATAAATACTTCAATAACCGGTGAGCAAGGATGTAAAAAACGAAATGCTGAATATTCCTCCTGCGGAAGAGGCAAAAAGCATTTACTACCGGCTGATCGCCCTATGGGTTTTATGTGAAGCCCTGCTTGGAAGCATCATCTTCACTTTCAAGATACCGGTTTCGGGCCTGGTCATCGGCAGTTGTGCGGTGGTTTGTATTTCACTGCTTGCCTGGTATGTTCCGGCAAAAGGCGCCATAATCAAAGCGACCCTGATCGTTGCTATTTTTAAAATGATGCTGAGCCCGCAGGCGCCGCCACCGGCTTATATCGCTGTCTTCTTCCAGGGCTTATTGGGCGAGTTACTTTTCTGGAACCGGAAATATTTCCGGGTGTTCTGCGTGGTGCTGGCCATGCTGGCCATGGTTGAGTCGGCTTTTCAACGCGTTCTTTCCATTACGATACTTTATGGTAATGATTTCTGGACAGCCGTGAACAGTTTCCTGAAAAATCTAACCGGCAGCGAACAAATTACCGATTACAGTTTCTTCATCATCCTCTGGTATGTATTGCTGCATATCATTGCAGGGATACTCGTGGGTATCTGGACCGGTTTTCTTCCTCAACGTATCAGGAATATGAGCGGCCTGCAAAAAAAATATAGCGTTGAAATGGTTGAATCAACCATTCAAATCCCCCGGAGGAAACGAAAAAAAATTTTCCGCCTGGTCCTTCTTATTACCTGGATTTTATTAATAGCCATTTATATCCAGTCGTTTTTTAAGATCGGTCCTTCACTCTTACCTTCTGCGATGGTATTACGCATCCTGATCCGTTCCGTAATTATTGTATTGACCTGGTATTTCCTCATCAGCCCGGTACTGAAGCAACTGCTGCATAAATGGCTGCAAAGAAAAAAGCAGCAATCGGCGGAGCAGGTACAGCAGGTGCTGAATCTTCTTCCCTCCACGCAGGGACTGATGGTAAGAAGCTGGCAACTGGCTGCCGACCGCAAAGGATGGAAAAGAATTGTGCTTTGCTGCAAAATTATTCTTGCCAATACATTTTATAAGGCAGATCCCAACACATGATCTATATACTCAGTGCACCCATTCGTTCGGGTAAAACAACCTCCCTGGTCAGCTGGTCTGCTGCAAGAACCAATGTATATGGAATACTGACACCGGACATTTCGGGCAGAAGAGTATTCATGAACGCAAATACAAAAGAATGGTTCCCGATGGAAGCAGGAGAAAACGAAGAAACCCTGTCCATCGGCCGTTTTGTTTTCAGTAAGGCCGGTTTTGATAAAGCCTGTCAGATCTTACGGGATACCATACACGAAGATGGATGGATGGTCATTGATGAGATCGGCCCGATGGAATTAAGAGGGGAAGGTTTTTGTGAAGTATTAAAAGAAATACTTACCCGGAGAAAAGAAAAGATCATTTTAGTGGTTCGGGAAGGAATGGCGGAAAAGGTGAAAGATCATTTCAGGATCAGCGCTACGCGGGTAATCCGTGACATCAGCTTTATTAATGCAGGTTAAGCTAAGCTTTCTTCCCCTTGTCCACCTGTTTCATTCCCCAGGCCGCAAAAAGCAAAACGCCGATCACGGGCAATGAAAGGATGATCAGGAACCAGCAAAGTTTGGTCGTATTGTCATAAAATCTTCCGTTGGCTACGGCCACCAGTGCGATCACCCAGATAATAAAACAGATGGTTAACAGGATCAAAGGAAATCCCTGCAGTCCTTCCCATGTAATTTCTGCCAGGTACATAAACAATATTTAGAACTGTAAAAGTCGTTAACCCGGTTCAACTGTATCCTGATATCAATCAGTAAAATCCTTGTTATTGCTCAGCAATTGCCCGGTCACCCGTTGCGAACTTGTTTGCACCGTCAAATAAGTTATTATGAAAAAAATTACAGCGGCTATCATAGTTATCTTCTTTTCTGCTAATCTCCGGTCCCAGCAATACATTGTCCGGTATGATATGGCTACGGAGGATCTCCGTTACCTGAAAGTGAAACGACCCGGCGATACGGTCGCATCACCGGTCATTGATATGAACAGGGCCAAAAGAGTGAACCTGCAACTGGTGAATACGGCCGGCAGTTACCGGCAGGAGGTTATTCTCCAACAAAAAGAAATCGTGCCGGAAACCGTTGTTATTCCCGGGCTGGGCAGTGCCTCCACATCTGAAAGTGTAAGTTCCCTGATCATCGCTGCGGAGAAAAAGAACCTGAACGCAAATAATTTATTTAAGAATTTAATGAACGAAGAAGTAAACAAGAATTTCAGGATCGAATCGGCGGATAAGGAAATGCTCCTTCAGTTGTTTTCAAAAAATTATTCCCGTTTCCATGCCTCATATGAAGTCTGGAAAAAAGCTTTTTTATTTGAACAGGATTGCAGACAATTATGGAAAGAGCTTGCGTTGCTTCGTTATGACCTGTCGGTAACAGCCGGGAAGGCCAAAACCACCGCGCAGAACAAAATGCAAACCGTTTTTCCGGGTGCAGATCCAAATAACAATGCACAGGCTTTGCCCGGGGATATCATTGACCCGTCCGTGCAGGCCGATGTGGTGGAAAAAAATTATGAAGCCCTGCAGCAGGTTTATCATACAATTACTTCCGAACGGATCAGTTCTGCTTTGGTGGATTCGATGATGAACGAGGTCGGCAGGAACATGCAGGTCTTCCGGTCCTCTTCGGGGAAGAATAACCCGGAAAACATAACGGAGATCATTAACCGTATAAACAACCTGTACCGGCAGATCCTCCTTGACAGTTATACCCGGCTTACCCCGTTAAACATCAATACCCGTACGGTGATGGCTGAGATCCGGTTTGCGCCTGAGATTGATTCGGCAACCAGCCTGATCACCAATATCAAATCAAAAGATACCGTCACCCGTTGGATCCCCCTGTATAAAAAAGAGCCTTTGCGTTTCAGGAATACATTCGGTTTCAGTTTTGTTTCCTATGCCGAGAACCGCTGGAAATATTTTGTACGGCAGGATAGCGTGATCGATAAAGTTGGTGCCGACCAGTTTCAGCCGGTGATCGTAACCTATCTTCATTTCTATGCGCCGCGTGACCGGGGTTTCCGCTGGGGAGGAAGTTTTGGTGCAGGATTCCCGCTGAGCGGGGAAAATAAACAACTGAACCTGATGCTTGGACTCAGTACTTTTTTAGGAAAGGGTGATCCCGTTTGTCTTACGGCGGGAGTCAGCGGTACACAGGTAAAAAAATTATACGGGGTAAAATTGGGAGACAAGGTGGACAGCGAGGGGTTTACCATACAATATAATAATGTGTACCGGGCTGGTTATTTTATTGCACTAACGTTCAATCCATCGGCGTTAAACAGGAAAGAGTAATGGGTCAGGTCTGTAACAAACCTCAAAAGCGATGAAACAAATACAAAAACTAAGAGGCTAAAGGAGGAAAAGAGAAAAAAGAGAAATACAGGCTTACTTTAAAGTTGTAATATCTCAACTCATTTATCTTCTTTTCTCTTTTAATCTCTTAGCAAAAAATGAAGCTGTCATAATCAGCCCCTTTAGATTTTTTTCGATTGTTTTTTTTGCATTAACCCCCTGATCCGCCATTCATATAAAAAAAATTATTAGATAACCCATTTCATGAATTGAATCATCACATAGACTGTGGGGGAGATTTCTCATATAAATAATGGCGTCGAATATTCCCTTTAAAATGCCGGCACTTCGGTTCGCAAAACGGCATGCCCAATTACAAAAAACCCCGCCCGGCAAGCGCCAGGCAGGGTTCTGTTAATCATTGCTGTGTGGTATTCTTTAATAACGGCGGAAGGAACGATCATCCCGGTCCCGGTAACGGTCGTGTTTCCAGTAACTGTTATAGCCATTGCATTTCTCAAACACCATACTGATCTCCCAGCGGCGCTGGTTCTCGAGGAAACGGATCTTCCTTTGCTTTTCATACCAGGTCAGGTAGAAATCTCTTTTCACCCGCTGGATCCTGTAATCATACTCCCGGTTGATCCGGTCGATCATCATGTCCCTCTTTCTTTCCATGTAGAACCGGTCGTTATAACGGCCGCCCCTGTCAAAGAAATCATTGGTCTCCGTGATGAACTTTTTTTTGTCATAACCTTTGTCGAAGTCAAACTGGTCATTGCGCTGATCGTTTCGCTGATCAAAATCCCGGTCGTTGCGGGGATCGTATCGCTCATCGTTGCGCTGATCATCGCGCCGATCAAACGGGCGGTTGTCCCCGTTGCCGGGCTGGGCCTGGGCCAGGGCAAACACGCCAAGGGCTAACATAAGTGTACAGATTTTTTTCATGTTCTTAAATTTTAAAAGTGAATAATACACATATATGTTCAAGAAGAATGCCTGAAAAAGAAAAGAAATGTTAAGACATCCTGTTCTGAATAATCAGGCTTAGCCGGAAGAATGCGGAATAATATTTTTTGAGGGGCATTAACATTTGAAAATGCAGGATTTCGTAGCGACGCCATATTAAAAAGTAAAAGAAAGAGCCACAAAGACACAAGGACACAAAGGATTCACAAAGATTTCTTTGTGCCTGCCTGCCGGTAGGCAGGTTACTCCGTGCCTTAGCGCCTTCGTGCCTGCCTGTCCGGTAGGCAGGGTTCAAAATCAAACTGAACTAAGTCACCGGTTTCGCCAATAACAAAAAATGATAACAAAAGCTTTATATTTAATCGCCAAACCTGTCCGCATCTGTTAAAACATTTTAGCGCTTACTTTTTCTTAAGAACCTGTTATGAGATACACTAAATCATCCCTGCTGATCCTTTCTCTTTTTTTATCCATTACCGGTTTGACACAGCCAGGCAATATCCCCAATATGATCGAGGCAAAAACCTTTGATCCTTCCACCCTGTTATGGTATGAAAAGCCGGCCCAAAAATGGGATGAGGCCCTGCCGGTCGGTAACGGGCGATTGGGCGCCATGGTATTTGGAAAGAACGGGGAAGAACGTATCCAGCTCAATGAAGAAACCTATTGGTCGGGCGGACCTTATTCAACGGTTGTAAAAGACGGTTATAAGGTTTTACCCGAAATTCAGAAACTGGTATTTGAAGAAAAATATTTAGCGGCGCATAATTTATTCGGAAGAAACCTGATGGGATACCCGGTGGAACAACAGAAATACCAGTGCCTGGGCAACCTGCACCTGTTTTTCAAAAACCAGGACAGCATTACCCGTTACAAAAGATGGCTTGATCTTGAAACCGGGGTCACCGGCGTCAGTTATACTTCAAATGGAGTCACTTATCAACGCAAAGTTTTCGTTTCGGGGCGCGACCAGGTGATCGTTGTTCGCATAACCGCCGATAAAGCGGGCTCAATCTCCGTTACCGCAAACCTGCGGGGCGAAAGAAATCAAACCCATTCCAATTATGCCACGGATTATTTCCGGATGGATCCTTATGGTAACGACGGGCTGATCCTCACAGGGAAATCGGCGGATTATATGGGTGTGGAAGGAAAAATAAGATATGAGGCGAGGATAAAAGCTATTCCCGAAGGCGGCACGATGAAAACAAACGGCGTTGACCTGGTCATTGAAAATGCCGATGCGGTTACTCTATACGTTGCGGCCGCAACCAATTTTGTAAACTATAAAGATGTAAGCGCCGATCAGCACCGGCGGGTGGATGAATATTTCAAAGCCATTGAAAATAAATTTTATCAATCCGTTTTTGTATCCGCAGTACTCGAACATAAAAAATATTTCAACCGGGTTTCGCTTCAATTGTCAAACACAGTAAATTCTTTTTTGCCAACACCGGAACGGGTTAAAAAAATTCAATCCGAACCCGATCCTTCGATGGCTGCGCTGAGTTACCAGTTCGGAAGATATCTCCTGATCGCATCATCGAGACCCGGAACCGAACCCGCCAACCTGCAGGGGATCTGGAATGATAATATGAACCCGATGTGGGATTCAAAATATACTACCAACATCAACACGGAAATGAATTACTGGCCGGTAGAGAGCGGCAATCTTTCCGAATGTGCCGAACCATTGGTAAGAATGATTAAGGAATTAACCGACCAGGGTGCACAGGTTGCCAAAGAACATTATGGTGCAAGAGGATGGGTATTCCATCAAAACACTGATATATGGAGAGTGGCGGCACCCATGGACGGACCCACCTGGGGGACATTCACCGTTGGTGGCGCCTGGCTCTGCACACATTTGTGGGAGCATTATCAATACACGATGGATAAAAATTTTTTAAATGAGGCTTACCCGCTGATCGAAGGTTCTGTTCAATTCTTTATGGATTTCCTGGTGCCGCATCCCAATGGAAAATGGCTGGTCACCAATCCTTCCACTTCGCCGGAGAATTTCCCGGATGGCGGCGGCAACAAACCTTATTTCGATGAAGTAACGGCAGGTTTCCGGGAAGGAACCACCATTTGTGCAGGTTCTTCCATTGATATGCAGATCCTGTATGACCTGTTTGGATATTTTATCGAAGCGGCAAAAATTTTAGGAAAGGAAGATCTTCTTATTCAAAAAGTAAAAACGGCAAGAGAAAAATTAGTTCCTCCGCAGATCGGCAAAGATGGTTCCCTGCAGGAATGGGCGGATGACTGGAAGTCGCTGGAAAAAAATCACCGCCATTTTTCGCATATGTACGGACTTTATCCCGGCAAGGTTTTATATGAGAAAAGAACACCGGCATTCATTGACGCTTATAAAAAAGTGCTGGAAGAAAGAGGCGATGGCTCCACCGGTTTTTCAAGAGCCTGGAAAATGGCCTTGTGGGCAAGACTGAATGACGGCAACCGGGCTTATAAAATTTATAAAGGGTATTTAAAAGATCAAAGCTGCACTTCTTTATTTGCTTTATGCGGAAGAGCCTTGCAGGTGGATGGCAATTGTGGCGTTACCGCAGCAATCACGGAAATGCTGATGCAATCTCATGACGGTTTTATAAAATTATTACCCGCATTACCGGATGAATGGAGTGAGGGAGAATGTAAAGGCCTTTGCGCAAGAGGAGCTTTTGAACTGGACTTTGCCTGGAAAAATAAAACAATTACGCAATTAAAAATTTTATCGAAGGCCGGTGAAATATGCAGGATTGAATGGAGGCCCGGAACAAAGATCAGCAGCGATGGTAAAAATGTAGATTATAAAAAATTACCCGGCGGGCTGGTTGAATTTAATACGGGGAAAGGGTTAGTTTACCTGGTTGACCGGGGCCCGTTTCAGGAATAAAGAATTTCAACACAGAGCTAACGCTCTGCTTCGCTGTGTTCTCCGTGGTTACCCTTCGCCGGGCTCAGGGTGACAAAACCACATCGTACACAGAGAAACACGGAGTATTCATGATTTTTTCAATATAAATTTTAAAAAATGTATAATAAACTTATTGCTCCATTCATTCTTTTGTTCACATTTTCTTTCGTTGCTCCTTCCCGTGCACAGAACAAAAAATTAACATTAGAGGATATTTACACCAATAACCTGTACCATTCAAGGGGTATCGGGCAGATCCGGTGGATGAAGGATAACAAAGGTTATTCCATGCTGGAATATAATGCAGCAGTAAAAGGAAATGATATTGTCCGGTATGATGTGGTAAGCGGAACAAAAACCATTCTTGTCAATGCAAACCAGCTATTGCCGGCCGGGGCTGCCAAACCATTAACTGTTGAAGATTATATTTGGTCAGATGATAACAGTAAGCTATTAATATTTACCAATACAAGAAAAGTATGGCGTTACCATACAAGAGGTGACTACTGGGTACTGAACCTTGCCACCGGAAAATTAATACGATTGGGCAAAGGCCTGGAAGAAGCTACATTGATGTTTGCCAAATTCTCGCCCGATGGCGGGAGAGTTGCCTATGTAAGCAAACTGAATATCTATGCGGAAGATATTGCAACCGGAAAAATCATCCAACTGACAAAAGACGGCGGAGGCAATATCATCAACGGCACATTCGACTGGGTGTATGAAGAAGAGCTGGACGACCGCGACGGTTTTCGCTGGAGCCCCGACGGGAAGAATATTGCATACTGGCAGTCGGATACAAAAGGCGTCGGAACTTTTTACATGATCAATAATGTGGATTCCAATTATTCAAAACCTATTCCCTTGCCCTACCCGAAGGTCGGTACCGCGAATTCTGCTGTCAAAGTGGGCGTGATCCCCGCAACCGGAGGCAAAACAAAATGGTTTGCCGTACCCGGTGATCCCCGCAATAATTATATCGCCCGGATGGATTATATACCCGGATCGGAGGAGGTCATGATCCAGCAACTGAACCGCCTGCAGAATACCAATATGGTTTGGGTGGGCCATACAAAAACCATGGCGCTGAAAAATATCCTGACCGATAAGGACGAAGCATTCCTCGATATACATGATAATATAGTATGGCTTGATAAGAACAGCGCCTTTACCTGGACCAGCGAAAAAGACGGGTGGGAACATTTGTATAAAGTGTCAAGAGACGGAAAACAAATGCAACTAATCACCAAAGGAAATTTTGATGTGGTGAATATCAATTGCATTGACCCGGCCGGGGGTTATGTTTATTATATCGCTTCGCCGGATAATTATACACAACGCTATCTCTATCGGAGCCGGCTGGACGGAACAGGGGAGGCAGAAAGAGTGTCACCCATGAATATGCCGGGCCAGCATACTTACCAGATCTCATCCGACGCTATGTATGCCATACATAGTTTTGAGAATGCAACAACACCGCGACGCATATCACTCATCAATCTCCATACACATACAGAAATAAAACTGCTGGAAGACAATACGTCTTTAAAAAATAAAATGAATGAATTGGGTCTTCGCCCCAAAGAATTTTTTAAAGTGGATATCGGTGAAGTAATATTGGATGCCTGGATGATCAAACCAAAAGCTTTTGATCCGCAGAAAAAATATCCCGTCATCTTTCATGTGTATGGTGAACCCGCCGGTTCTACCGTGCAGGACAACTGGGGCACGGGCGATAATCTCTGGCACCAGTATCTCGCCAATGAACTGGGGTGTATCGTGATCAGCATTGATAACCGCGGTACCAAAGTGCCGGGAGGGCGTGCATTCAGAAAATGTATTTACCGGCAAATAGGTTTGCTTGCCGCCGATGACCAGGCTGCGGCTGCAAAAAAGATATTTTCCATGTATCCTTTTATTGATCCCGCACATACCGGTATCTGGGGCTGGAGTGGTGGCGGGCAAATGTCATTGCATTGCATATTCCGTCATGGTGATGTGTTTAAATCCGCCATCGCTGTTTCATTTGTTTCCCTGCAAACCCTCTATGATAATATTTACCAGGAAAGATATATGGGCTTGCCGGATGACAACAAAGAAGGATACCGGGAAGGATCTCCGCTGACCCATGCGAAAAAATTAGAAGGAAACCTGCTCATCATGCATGGCACGGGCGATGACAATGTGCATTACCAGAATTTTGAAATGCTGGTGAATGAGCTGATAAAAAACAACAAACTGTTCAGCATGATGTCGTATCCCATGCGGGACCATAGCATCAGCCAGGGTGTAAACACGACACTGCAGATGCGGAGAACGATGGAGCAGTTTTGGAAAAAGAAT
>CAZQGZ010000040.1:18016-21806 GCA_964592935.1 uncultured Chitinophaga sp.
GTTTCAAAATAAAATATTAGCTTGTACCCTGAACATATCAATCAATGAGCACTTACCCAAGCATATTCAATGATGTCATCGGCCCGGTGATGAGAGGCCCGTCCAGTTCGCATTGTGCGGCTTCATTGCGTATTGCAAGGCTGTGCCGTGATTTGATGGAGGAGAACATCAAAGACATACTCATTGAATTTGATCCCAACGGTTCACTGGCCACCACGCATAAAAGCCAGGGATCGGATATGGGCCTGTTCGGGGGATTCCTGGGATGGGAAGCGCATGATGAACGATTGCCGGAATCGGATAAGCATATTGTAACGGCAGGAATTAACGTAACGATCCGTATCACGGATATTGGCAACAGCCATCCGAACCTTTATAAAGTCACTTTATCCAATCCAAAAGAAACAAGAACACTTACGGCCATCTCCACCGGCGGCGGTATGATCGAGGTGACTGCCATTGATGATATCCCCGTTTCCATGGCGGGCGATTATTTTGAAACCCTGGTCTATTGCCGGGAGCCGGAAAAGATCATACAGTTTTTAAAAGCATCCGTTTATTTTGATGATATAACATTTCATAAAGGAGAAAAAAGTTTTATTGAAATCAAATCGCAGGCGTTTTTCGATGCGGTCATTATGAACGAGCTGCAGCAAATGGATGGCGTTTTATTTATCAAACAGATTCGTCCTGTATTGCCGGTCATGTCAAGGAAAAACTTACAGGTTCCTTTTATTACCTGTAATGAAATGCTGGAGTATAATCAGGATAAAAACAAATCCCTTTGGGAGCTGGCGGTTGATTATGAAAAAGCAAGAGGAAATATTTCTGAAGCAGAAGTCTTTGAAAAAATGCGCGGCATCGTTCATATCATGGGCCATGCTATTGAAGCGGGATTAAAAGGAACCCAATATCATGACCGCATTTTAGGATCCCAGTCGCCGCAGTTCAAAGAAAAAATGGAGTCCGGTAAATTGATCGGCGGTGATGTCAATAACCGCATCATCCTGTACACCAGCGCCATCATGGAAGTAAAAAGTTCAATGGGTGTGATAGTAGCAGCTCCAACAGCCGGAAGTTGCGGCGCCTTGCCGGGTGCATTATTCGGTACGGCTCATTCACTGGGATTAAGCGAAGATGATTTAGTAAAAGCCATGTTATCCGCCGGATTGATCGGTGTATTCATTGCAGCACATGCCACATTTGCAGCTGAGGTTGGCGGATGTATGGCCGAAACCGGTTCGGGCGGTGGAATGGCTGCTGCTGCTATTGTTGAAATGAAAGGAGGTTCATTGCAGCAATCCATTGCCGCTGCATCATTGGCCCTGCAAAATTCATTGGGTATTATCTGCGATCCCATCGGCAACCGGGTGGAAGCGCCCTGTTTGGGAAGAAATGTGATGGCCGCTACCAATGCGGTCTCCTGCGCCAGTATGGCTTTGGCAGATTATGAAAAATTAATTCCGCTGGATGAAGTGATTCAAACCATGAAAGAAGTAGGCGACCAGATCCATCATACCCTGCGCTGCACCAATCTCGGCGGACTATCCATCACCCCTGCCGCCAAAAAAATCGAAGCCAGGCTGGAAGAACAACCACAGCATTTTTTTAAAAGTTGTTAAGCCCCCTGTTATCCGCATGTAATTAAAAATATCCCCCCAACGTGTTATTAGATAAGGTTTGGTTTTCTGAATGAGGTGTTTTTTTCAGAATATTTTTGGCTTATTATAGCCACGAATAACACGAAAAGCACGAATAGATTTAATATAGAATTGCACGAATGTTTCGCTTCGCTCAGTTCAAATACTGATTAGTTTGCCGTAGGCAAAATATTTGTATTTAATTGTATTAATTCGTGTCATTGGTGTCATTCGTGGCCAAATACCTTACAGTTTGTATATAATCCCTATTGATGAAAAAAAGAAATTATTACCGCTGCGACGGAGGCTTCACCGCAACTGCCGGTGGTTTGGGTCCCGAATGTTTTTCAAAAGAAGCTTCGAGGCAACCGGAGGCCGCCCATTCATTTATTAACGGATATGAAATTCCGATTTCCTTATGCAGCGTTTCGCAAAGCTCATCCCCGGTTAATTCACGGTGTTCAACACCCTGTTTTGTTTTTGAAAAAAAAGAATTTCCCCAGACCAGGTTCAGTTTGCCCGGGTAATTTCTCCTTGCATAGATCCGCTGGTTAAAGATGCTCATGGCCCTTGAAGCTTCATACCGTTCTTCAAATACCGGGAAGTCAACCGGGCCGGTATTCATCCGGCAATAGAAATATTGTTCATTGGGTGGCGTAAACATCCACACGAGTTCTGATGGATGATCGTGTTCCAGTTCCACCGGGTATACCGGGTCATCATGTATAATGGTTCCCTCCCCCAGCGGCAGGATCACATTCAGCAAGAGTGATGGATCGGCGAGGTAAACTTTTTCGCCAAAATTTACTTTAACACTCCCATGGTTGATCACACCCGTATCCCGCATATACCCGGCCAGGCGGAATGCATTAAATCCCAAAGCCACCAGTAATTCATACCAGGCATTGGCCATGGGCCAGCAGGTGGCGCCTGTGCCATGGCGTAACCAGTTCTCAAAATAATCCGTAGCATCAAGACCCGGCAAGGGCTGGTTATTGCCTGAAAAAAGAGCAATCATTTTTCGTGTGTTATCAAAAGGCATATTCATGCACCAGGCGGCATAAAGTTGCTGAAGAGTTTCCGGGTCTGCTGTAACCTGATCGGGAAAACCAAGGCGTGCAAGAACCCGGTTCACAAGACCGGTGGATAAAACAGGGGTTGGTGATGATGGTTGCATATAACAAATGGTTTTATAACAATAATATTTTTCATGATGATTTTTTCGCCGGAAATTTTTATTATCAAATTTAAATTAAAAATTTTCTGCAGGAGCATTGAAATGAAATAATGGTTGGGGAAGTAATTACCGGTACTATGTAAACTTTTTATACCGATACCCCGATACAATGCCCGGGATCCTGTTAAAGAGGATTGAAAATTATTACAAGCTATCACAAAAATAAAATGGAGCACAAAGAACACCACGAATCACAAAGTACACAAAGAAATCTATTGTTTATAACCAAAGCGTTGTGTTCTTTGTGTAACCATTGTGACCTTTGTGTTCCTTCAAATTACGACTTTTGAGATGAGTTCCAGAATCCCCGGCATTCAACTGAAGTATGTAACCTGTAATCACTGACACCAGTGCTATTTAACCCGCTTGACAGGCAGAAAAAAACATTATTTCCCGGTGAAAAGAACATCCCCGGCCAGCCGGTCTGTGGTATTTTTATTTTGACTTCCACAACCCTGATCAAAAAAACCGGTATCGCATCTTGCGATGCCTCAAAAAAGAAAGCCATGGCAAAATCAATGAAAGTGCTGATTGTCCCTGACGAAATTGTCATGAACAAGATCTATCTTATCCGTGGGAAAAAAGTAATGCCTGCCTGCCGGTAGGCAAGCTGGATGAAGACCTGGCTGAATTGTACCAGGTAAAAACAAAAAGATTAAATGAACAGGTAAGAAGAAATATCGCCCGGTTTCCGAAAGACTTTATGTTCAGGTTGACAGGAAAAGAGTTTGAAAACTTGAAGTCGCAAATTGCGGCTTCAAGTTGGGGAGGGCGACGAAAACTTCCTCTTGCCTTTTACGAACAGGGCGTCTCCATGCCTGCCTGCCGGTAGGCGGGCTCTCCGGCGTATTAAACAGCGAAACGGCTATCCGGGTTCATATACAGATCATCCGCGTCTTTGCAAAAATGAAAG
>CAZQGZ010000041.1:0-21788 GCA_964592935.1 uncultured Chitinophaga sp.
CATACCTGGTACAGTTCTTTGAATTCGGCGATGGCTTTGCGCACCGAATCCCCGTTACCCATGGAGAAATCCTGTTTCAGGTTCAGGGTTACATCCGGGCAGGTGTATTTGTGATCAGGTGTGCTGGTAAAACTGCCATGGAGGCTGTTGCCAGCCTGCGCTATCCGGAGTGTTGCCTGCATATCCATATTACAATCCACTTCAAAATTCATCAGGGAACCATAATAGGTTATCGGTACATTATATAGTCTGAGTCTCCTGCTGTCTGCATTATAATCACCATTCACCGGTATGCTCCGGAACGTATTTTTAAAATAATAATTGATGATTCCTTTTACATTGCTTTTTTCAGGTTGCAGGATCAATTCCATCATATAATTGTTAGCCGAGCTGCTTGTTCTTACATTGGCAAGACCATACCAGTAACCGACAACTGACTGGGAACGTGACTGGAGAGATGTAGACAGGAAAAGAAGGAAAATTATTTTTTTCATCGGGTTGTAATATCGCCAAAAGTTATCCCCTGTAAAAACGAAGTTTTACACAATATGATTTCTATTGTGGTGTTTTCCCCGACAGGTACCGTTTCATTTCCCTTTGCACATCTTTTTGTTTGATACTTTCTCTTTTGTCATGCAATTTTTTCCCTTTGGCGAGTCCAATTTCAATTTTTGCCAGGTTCTTATCGCTGAAAAAGATCCGCAGCGGAACCAGTGTATATCCCTTTTCCTTTAGTTTGGCTTCGATCTTTTTGATTTCTCTTTTGCGCAGCAACAATTTCCGGTCACGAAGCGGGTCATGATTGTTGACCGTACCATGTGAATATTCCGCAATATGCAGGGATTTGAGCCATACTTCTCCTTTATCCACCAGGCAATAACTGTCATTGAAACTGATCTTTCCCTCCCGTAATGATTTTATTTCGGTGCCAAGCAGTACCATGCCGGCTTCATACCGGGAATCGATGAAGTATTCGTGGAATGCCTGCCTGTTTTTAAATTCAGCCATCTGTAAAAGAAAATAAGAGGTATAAACCTCTTACTCATTTAGTATGTGATTGTATCAGTTCTTAAACAATCCCAGTACGGTAGTCAGTTTTTCTTTCAGTTCTTTCCTCGTTACAATAAAATCAAGAAAGCCATGTTCGAGGATAAACTCACTTCGCTGGAATCCTTCCGGCAGATCTTTTTTAATGGTTTCTTTGATCACTCTGGGACCTGCAAAACCGATCAAGGCTCCCGGTTCAGCTATATTCAAATCACCGAGCATGCCAAACGAAGCAGAGATTCCACCAAAAGACGGGTCCGTCAACAAGGAGATATACGGAAGTTTTGCATCACTGAGTTGTGAGAGTTTGCCACTGGTCTTGGCCAGTTGCATTAAAGAAAAAGCGCTCTCCATCATCCGGGCACCGCCGCTTTTTGCAATCACCAAATAAGGTAATTTATGCTGCAGGCAATGATCAACTGCTCTTGAGAATTTTTCGCCCATCACACTGCCCAATGACCCGCCGATGAATTCAAAATCCATACCGGCGATAACGATCTCATGACCATTCACCTTCCCAACCGCAACCCGCATGGAATCTTTCAGATCGGTCTTGCTCCAGAGATCCTCCAGTCTTTTCTTGTAAGGTTTCAGATCTGTAAACCCCAGGTAGTCCTTGCTGCGGATATTATCAAACAATTCCCTGTATTCGTTATTATCAAAGAGAATTTCGAAGTATTCACTGCTGTTGATCCGGTGATGGAAACCGCATTTGGGACAAACAAACAGGTGCTCTCTTAATTCTGTAACAGTGCATATAAAATTGCATTCGGGACATTTTACCCAAAGGCCCTCGGGAGTCTCCTTCTTTTCAGACGTTTTCGTATTGATCCCTTTCTTGATCCTTTTGAACCAACTGGTCTTGGTTTCCTCCGTCTTTCCTTCTTCCCCCGCCAGGTTGGCATCAAAATCTTCAACTTGTTTTGCCATGTCTGATAGTTGAAGTACAAATATAAGGATTGTTAAACGAGTCGGGAGTCTGGAGTCATTAGTCGTTAGCCGCGAAATCGGTCAATTAGATCAAATGGGTCATATCAGTCAATAGGTTTTAGGGCAACGTATCAGGGTAGCTGTACCCATGTGACCCCATTTGACCAATATGACTTAATTATTGGGAGCGCCGCTGTCGATCCAGCAGATGATGGAATTCTTTTGCGCATCAGTTAAGCTGCTGCCCTGTGGCATTCTGCCGGCAGAAACTTCGGTACGGATATTACTTTTTTTAGCAAATATTTGACTGTAGTTTGTAAACGGTCCGCCGCTATTTGTACTGCCGGCATTATGACAACCTGCAATGGCACACCTGGACTGAATGATTGGATTCACATCAGCCGCAAAAGCTTTATTACTAACGGTATTGCAATCAACGCTTGTGCCTCCACCGCCACCACCGTTATTGCTTTTACTGCAGGCAAATCCTGCCATCAATAAAGAGACTGCGACTGCTGATCTAAATAGATTATTCATGATCGTTGGTTTATTTGAAGCGATGCGTTACCCTCCGCAAATAAACGGAAAAAAAATCAACGGGGTTGCTTCATTTAATAAACCAGCAACCAATCAACCGGCTTGTTGGGTATATTGAATGACCCCCGCCTTTTTTAAAACAAGACCCTTGTCTGTTTTTTCAAGGCTCCAGTCACCGCCTGACCATTGGTTTGGTTTGACGGATTCCAGGATCATGGAATTCCCTTCTAATCCCGGGATAAATAATTCAGCTTTTTTTTCATCCCCGCTGAAAACAGCAAAGGCGCTAAAGTTTTTATCTTTTACCGCTTCGGTGGCATCCATCCGGGTACCCGCTTCAAAAATCCGTATGCATTCATTTTTTACAACAGACCAGGTGTAGCCGGCAGAACCAATACATCCGTGCTCATCCCGGTCTGATCCGGTTTTGGGCAAAGAGTCGTTTGTGACAGGGGCTGTGGCTGTGTCCTTTTTGGGTTCTTCTTTTTTGTCCCCTGATTTGTTATTGCAGGCTGATAGGAAGAGGGAACCGGCAAGCAGGAGTTGAATTATTTTCATAAAGTGCTTTAATAATCAGATGTTTACTTATTCAGCTTTTCTAATCCCGGTAATCCGCCATTCTTTTCCTTTTACCGGTTGCCCGTTACCATCATAGGTGTCGGTCATTTTATAAACGATATTGGCAACAAATTTGGCGCCTTTCATGTTGCTGTTTTCCTTATATCCAAATGCGGTTTTGTCATCCTTCATCACCACCTGGATATTTTTCAGGTTATTATCATCGGGATGCCCGAAATCATATTCTTTCCCGGTTTCAGTTTCGGTAAACATCAGGTGTGCATAATCTCCTTCCTCATAACCTGCGAAAGTAAGATTGACGATTTTGACCGTATCGGTAACAACTGAGTTATCAGTTGCAGGTTTATTACCTGTTGTATCTGTCTTTACCGGGCCAATGGTAGCTGAATCTTTGTTCACAGGTTCTTTATCTTTTTTATCTGAATTCTTGCAGGAAAATGCAAGGGTTGCAATAACTATAGTGACAATAAACTGGCGCATAGCAATGTGTATTAAAAATTTCTTATTTGTTTTTATGCAATGGTTATCTCCTTATCCAGGTATACATCCTGGATTGCATTCAGCACAGCCACGCCATCCTTCATCGGGCGCTGGAATGATTTGCGGCCTGATATAAGTCCCATACCACCGGCTCTTTTATTGATGACGGCTGTAGTAACAGCTTCAGCCATATCGCTGGCACCGGAGGATGCGCCGCCGCTGTTGATCAGTCCCGCACGGCCCATATAACAATTGGCAACCTGGTAGCGGCAAAGATCAATCGGGTGATCAGAAGTCAGTTTCTCATAAACCAGCTTGTCAGTTTTCCCGTAAGGATTCTCTTTGGTGTTGAGGGCATTGTATCCGCCATTATTCTCGGGAAGCTTTTGTTTGATGATGTCGGCTTCCAGGGTTACACCCAGATGATTGGCCTGCCCTGTTAAATCGGCGGAAACATGATAATCTTTATCCTTTTTAAATGCAGGGTTTCTTAAATAACACCAGAGGATCGTGGCCATACCCAATTCATGCGCCATTTCGAATGCCTTGCTCACTTCCTGTATCTGGCGAGATGCTTCATCGCTGCCGAAATAAATGGTGGCGCCAACGGCAGCAGCCCCCAGGTTCCAGCTTGCTTTGATAGAAGCAAACATGATCTGGTCGAATTTATTGGGATAGGTGAGAAACTCATTATGATTCACTTTGACAATGAAAGGAATTTTATGAGCATACTTTCTTGCCAGGAATCCAAGGCCGCCATATGTTGTGGCTACCGCATTACAACCTCCTTCAATCGCAAGTTTGATAATATTTTCCGGGTCAAAGTAAATAGGGTTCTTTGCAAACGATGCGCCGCCGCTGTGTTCAATACCCTGGTCAACCGGGAGAATGGAAAGATATCCGGTGCCGGCCAGTCTTCCCTTATTGTACATAGACTGGAGGTTACGAAGTACCTGTGGATTCCGGTCGCTGCCGGACCAGATGCGGTCAACAAAATCAGGGCCGGGCAGGTGCAGGGCGTCTTTTTGAATGGTATTTGACTGGTGATTGAGCAGGTATTCGGCTTTATCGCCAAGCAGTTCGATGGTTTTATTATTTGGCATTTCGTTTTGATTTTAACAGCGCAAATATAAGGAAAGAGTTGTTAGCTATTAGCCGTTAGCTTTTAGCTTTTTGCTTGCGTAAAAAGAACGGTTAGCCATTACATGTTCAATTAGCGAAAAAGCGTTTAAGTAAATAATCAAAACCCTAAATTATTTATGATATGATTGTCGTTTGTGGAACGAAAACAAGCTAATGACCAAAAGCTATCAGCTAACAGCTAATCCTCAAGTCTGCTTTGCGGTTTAGAGATCATCCCCAGGTTTTTTCGCAGCATCTGTTTCAAATTTTGTTTTACCAGTTCTCCCTGGGACAGGCATCTGAGAAAAGAGGGATTCCGGTGATGGGCTGCCAGTTCACCGGCCAGTTGTTTTGTTTTTTCCGGGGTGGAAATGACATCCTTTGACATGATATCGAGCAATCCTTTGATTCGGTACCGGGATGCAGAGAGCCGAAGGGCTATTAAGGTTCTCTCTTCAGTCTGGTATTGAACCATCGAATCCTTATCAAGATGTTTAAGACTCAGTTCAACAAAAGGATTATTCTCTTTGAAAAACTGGGGCAGGTAAAAATTTTTCCTTCCTTCATAGGATTGCTGGTCAAAATCAATGCAGCGGATGCGGTACTGGTAATCCTCAATATCAGGAGTGATGCTGACCACGAAATTATAGCTCCGCATATCTCCGAGCAGGCGGACGAAACAACGTTCATTGAATTTGACAAACTCTTTGGCCAGCCTGATCTTGTTTGTTTCAGGATCCTTCATCATCTGCTGAATGAAAATATCACCCGGAATACCGGGAATATGATCCTCTACCAGCGTATTCTGGTGTGTAAGGAACGTGATCCGGTTAGGGGAGAGGATATGTTCCAGTTCAAGTCCGTATATCCTGGATGCATCAGCGATCTTGATATAATAATGATCGTAATTATCATTGTATTTGTTGACGATCCGGATGCGGAATGGATTGGAATTGCCGAATGTGCAATAATCAATACGGGCCACATCGAGGTGCTTGGTAAAACTGATATCACCTTCTGTTTTCAGGATCGCATAGGTTCTCACCAGGCCTTCGCGGATGAATTCCCATTCCCGCATATCGTATAATGGTTTTTCCCATAGGGTATCAACACCATCCTTGTCTTTCAGCGGAAGCGAATAAGTGAACTGGAGAAGATCCTGGTAGCTGACAGGCAATTTCACTTCACGGGCATGAAGTTTCAGGTAATTCCTTAACGCCTCCTTAACCGGGTACATGGGTTTTTTGCGGGAAGGTTTGTTGGGTTCTGTTCTTTGCGGATCGTTATTTTTCTCCGTATCGATCATATGTCTTTTGAATTTGGCTGTGAGCTATTTGCTTTTAGCTGTGAGCTAACAGCTAATGGCTAAAAGCTAACGGCTAATAGATTCTAAGGTCGGATAAATTTAACTGTTTATAAAGTTGTTTGAAATAAGCCGGGGCTTTTAGGAGGCGGCTTCCATACCAGCTGAACATTTCTCCATCCACTAATAAGATCTGTCCTTTAAAACCCTGTGACCTGATCTCTTCAACATGTTTTTCGCTGAAAGGAAAGGGCTCGGATGAAAGGAGGAGCAATTGGCATTGGTTATGCTGCAACTCAGCCAATGTTATTTCAGGATATCTTTTTTTATCTGCACACATATTTTGGAAACCGGCAGCCATTATCATCGAATGGATGAAGGTATCACCACCGGCGGCCATGTATGGATTTTGCCAGATTAGGTATGCAGTCGTTAGTCTGGAGTCTTTAATCGTTAGTCTTGTGAAGTTTTCCTTTATTTGATTAACTATTTCCTGTGCAGGCTGTTCTTTATTGATGATGATGCCGATTTGTTCTATCATTTCATATGCCTCCTCCAGGTTATTGACATCACTGACCCAGACCGGGTAATGATTCTCCAACTCTTCGATTTGTTCTTTTACATTCTCTTCCTTGTTGGCGATGATAAGATCGGGCCGGAGTTGATGAATAACTTCGAAGTTCAGTTGTTTGGTGCCGCCAACTCTTTTTTTGGATTGAAACCATGAAGCCGGGTGGACGCAGAATTTTGTGATTCCAACCACTTCTTCATCGAGGCCCAGGCCGGACAGTAATTCGGTTTGTGAAGGAACCAGGGAGATGATTCGTTGAGGGACCTTATTTAAAAATACGTTCCTCCCTGCCTGGTCTGTAAAAAAAGGCATAAAGCATTTTGCTGCAAATTACATAATCAATAAAAGGGATTGGGAAATGTGTTGGAAATTCCGGAGGGTTCACCGCGCCTCCTGCTAAATTTGGATTTAGCAGGAGGGTTCCGGACTTGGAATCTTTTCATTGGATTTGGACACGGTGACGCTTTGTCGGTTTTCAAGGATCTTTTGGACTTTATCCCGGGATCAGCCGGGAGGTTTAACGGTCTGGACGTTGGATTTTATTGGTTTCTTCTAGGATCAGGTTTTGGTTTTTCAAGGATCTGGTCTTGGTTTTTTTCTTTGGTTATTGGACTAATGAGAAACAAAAATAATTATGAATCCATTAATAAAATAGAGCAAAACAACTCAATTTTTTTGCGTCGGTATTTCCTGTGATCGTCGTAAAATTTACATTTTCCCGGAGCCTGGATATGGGAAAATCACCGGGTAGTTTTACGAGTAATTTTACGAATCCCCAATGACAGGCGGAAAACATGCAGGTAAGAATCATGTTCAGTTACCCAAAGCCTGGATGACATCGTATTTGGTGACAATATGATAATTGCCCAGGTCATCCTTGGCCAATACGGCGCCATTCTCTTTATTGATAAGATGACTGAGTTTTTCCACCGGGGTGTCAAACTCGACAATGGGAAACAAAGGCTCAATTACCTCAGCAACCTTTGCATTTTTTATTTCGGGGTTGTCGAATATTTTCTGGAACAGGCCTCCTTCACTGATCGCACCGGTAAGACCATCGCCGTTCATCACCGGAATATGTTCGATATCATATTTTTTCATCAGGTCAACCGCTTCGGCTACTGTTTGTGTGGGTTCTACAGTTACCAGTTTTTTTGAAGTGCCTCTCGAACTGATAATATCTTTAAAAGTTTTTACATCGAGGAAACCCCGTTCGATCATCCATTGATCATTGTAGATCTTTCCTACATACCGGCTACCATGATCATGGAAGATGCAAACGACAAGATCATCTTTCTTCAACCGGTTCTTAAGCTGTAATAATCCCTGTATGCAACTACCGGCGCTGTACCCGCAAAAGATGCCTTCTTCCTTGGCAAGTTTCCTGGCCATGATTGCACCGTCCTTATCCGTTACCTGTTCGAAATGGTCGATCACACTCATGTCGTAATTCTTTGGCACAAAGTCTTCGCCGAAACCTTCACTGATATAAGGATGCACTTCGTTGATGTCCACTTCACCCGTACGGAAATATTTAGTGAGCAATGAACCGTACACATCTATGGCCCAGATCTGAATGTTTGGATTTTTTTCTTTCAGGAATTGAGCCGTACCGGTAATGGTTCCCCCGGTGCCTGCCGTGCAAACAAGATGCGTGATCTTTCCGTCTGTCTGCTTCCAGATCTCAGGTCCCGTGGTTTCATAATGCGCGAGCCGGTTGGCCAGGTTGTCATATTGGTTGCAATGAAACGAATTCGGAACTTCAGTGGCCAGTCTTTTGGCGACACTGTAATAACTTCTCGGATCTTCCGGGAGTACATTGGTCGGACAAACGATCACTTCGGCTCCAACCGCTTTCAGTATATCAGCTTTTTCCTTGGATTGTTTATCCGTAGTAACGAATATGCATTTATATCCTTTTACACAGGCAACCAGGGCAAGACCCATTCCCGTATTTCCGGAAGTACATTCAATGATGGTTCCTCCCGGTTTCAGTTTGCCCTCTTTCTCTGCCACTTCAATCATTTTAACTGCCATCCGGTCCTTGATGGAGTTTCCGGGATTGAAATAATCGACTTTGGCTAATACTGTGCAGGGAACATCTTTGGCGATTTTATTCAGTTTTATCAACGGCGTATTACCGATCGTTTCCAGTATGTTGTTCTTTATATCCATGTTTTCTTATGTGCCGCAAAGGTAGTGAAAGAAGGGGGAGTAGGGAGTGGCGAGTAGCGGGTGGGGGAAAAGTTTCTTTTAATAAAATTACCGGGTATAAAATAGGAAACCCGGTCTTCAGCCGGTTGCTGCCGGACAGCAACGGATATGGCACCGGGAAAATAATCATTGCAACTTGAACCATGCTGGCTTCCCGGCCAGACTCATGAGATCCCTTTCCTGAATTCTTTTCTTTTATTGCTTAAAAAATTATCCAGCAGGAACAATCCGAGTATCACATTGATCATCATAAATACATTCACCCAGGTATTGCTGAAAATCTTACTCAAATCAATCTTGCCCAAATATTTTTCGGTTGTGGTGTTGGGAGCCGACCAATCGACCTGTCCCACACTATAGACAAGGAATCCAACGATCAGGGCAATAAAGAAAAAGCCGATTCCCCCGATGATTTTTTTATTGATATAGGATTTGGTGGCAGGCGCAATGTGAAGCTTCGCTATTTCATCCATCACATTTTTACTGAATCGCATGGAAGGAGCATCCAGTTCAGAGGATCTCAGCAATTCTGTTACTTCCAGTAAATCCTGATACTTCTGTTTCCAGGCAATATCCGTTTCCAGCAATTTTTCGATCACCGTTTTTTCAATAACTGTGGCGGTTCCGTCAATATAGTTCCAGAGACGTTCTTCCATTACGGCATCTCCCGACGGGGAGATTTTGTCATTTTCATTCATATTGGCCTCCTTTTATTCAAATGGGTTATAAACTTTTTTACATATTCAAACCTGTGTGTCTTCTCGAAGAAAGATCACAGGTCTTTTACTTCTTCTGAAAAATAAGTTTCCATCTTTTCCTTCAATCGGGTCCTGGCCCGGTGCAAACGAACCTTGGCCGTATTAGCTTCCAGGCCCAAAATGCCGGATATTTCTTCCAGCGATTGTTCCGCTTTATAAAACAAAGTTATCACCTCCGCATCATCCGGGTTGAGCAGGGAGATGGCTTTGTTGACCATATTCAGCTTTGATTTTTGTTCAACCTGGTTGGCCCGGAAACCCGAATCTTTGCTATCAGCCATTTCAAACACTTTTTCATTATCCAGCGAATGGATCTCCCATTTTTTCTTTCTCAGGAATGTAATGCCGGTATTATTGACAATGGTATAAAGCCAGGTGCTGAATTTAGAGTCACCCCTGAAATCGGCCAGGTATTTATAGGCCTTGATAAAAGAATCCTGGGCTATTTCCTCCGCATCCTCCCTGTTTTTAACCATCCTGAGAGCCAATGTAAAAACGTAGTCCTTGTAACGATTTACCAGGCCGGCATAAGCCTGTTGGTCACCATTCAGCACTTTGCTGATGATCTCATTATCATTCAGTCCGGTCGGCATTCTACAAATTAAGACTATTTAAGAGCATTGCAGGTTACAATACAAGTTCGCAAATAAAGTCAAATTGGTCAAATTGCTAAAATTGGTCATATGGGTCAAATGAGTCATTTGGGCTTTGTAGTGCCAGCCTTGGGAATATGACCCATTTGAATATTATGACCTTTCCGGGTGTAACCTGCCCGGCAGCCCCGTAGTCATATCTCTGTAAATCATTTATTAAAAAAGTTCTGTTTTACTGTAACCTGGAAGAAACCGGGTTAGTCAAAGATGAACAGGACGCTCTGACAAACAGGGTAAATATTAAGTAACTATTTAAAACTTTTTTTTATGCATGGCCCGGAAACTTTAGTACCGATTGTAATGTTCGCAGGTTTATTTGCAATGATATTTGGCATTGTTTACCTGAAAACCCGCCAGAACCTGGCAATGATTGAAAAAGGAATGAACCCGAAAGAGTTTGCCAACCGGCCTGCTCCCTATAAGAACCTGAAATGGGCCCTCTTGTTCATCGGGGCCGGCATGGGCCTGTTCCTGGCTTATATTCTTGATAATTTTGTTTTACAGCATACCATGACAACTGAAGTCATTAAAGGGAATACCTTTCACCATAGTGATAATGGCAACGAAGCAATTTATTTCTCCCTGATCGCCATAGGGGCGGGACTTGGACTGTTTGGTTCATACCGGATCGAGAAGAAATGGTGGGAAAAAAATAAAGAGGAGATTAATTAATCACTTACAACACACCTTATCCTAAAGCAATTCCGGGATACCGGGATTGCTTTTTAATTTTTTTCCCTGTCCGCAACTATGTGACGCACCAAAAGCTAATTGGTACGACAAAAAAATTTCTCCTGTTATTTACCTGTAAACTCCAATGCTTTTTTAATAACTGGATCATCATGATTCATCACCTGGTAGAATCCTTCACTTCTCCACCGGTATCGGGCCAGCAGGGCTTTTAACCGTTGCCTGATAATTTCTTTATCCTTTTCCGTCATGTTTTTTAATTCTGTATCCATGCCGGGATATTTGATAAACTCATTCCAAAGTTCGGTTGAACTTAAACGTTGAACATAATCTGCCGGTGAACTGTATTGCTCCATCTGTTGCCGGTGCCGGAGAAAATAATTGTAAATAAAATTATTTAAACTGCTGCCGGCGATCAGCGCATTCAGCTTTTGCTCATATAACGTTGTGTCAATAGGGACAAACACATTGGGCATGATACCATCTCCGCCATACACAGTGTCCCTGCATTGGGTGAGGTATAGTTTTCCATTGGTCACTTTATTGGAATCAGCATACAGGAGTTCTCCGTTGGTATGCCGTTGCCAGAGTTCATCCATATAGATCTTTTTCCCTTTCTGGTATGATCGCTGAATGCTCCGGCCAAGAGGAGTATAATACCGCGCAACGGTCAGGCGGATCGCAGAACCATCATCGAGCGGGTATTGTTCCTGCACCAGCCCCTTCCCAAAAGTTCTCCGGCCAATGATCCTGGCCCGGCACCAATCCTGTAAAGCGCCGGCCAGTACTTCACTGGCGCTCGCTGAAAATTCATCCACCAGTACAACCAGTTTACCCGTTTCAAAAATTCCCGGGCGCTTACATCGGTATTCTCGTTTTTTACTGTTCACACCTTCGGTATACACCACCAGTTTATCACCATCCAGGAATTCATCGGCCATATCCACTGCTTCATTCATTAATCCGCCGCCATTTCCCTGCAGGTCAAGGACCAGGTTTTGCAACCCCTGTTTTTTCAAAGCCTCCATGGCTGCCATGAATTCTTCATAACTGCTCTCCGAAAATTTATTCAATTTGATATAACCGGTCATTTTATCGATCATATACGATGCATCCACCGAAGGAACCGGTATGGTACCCCTGGTGACCGGTATGGTTTGCTGGTTACCGTTTCTGTCAATTAGCAGTACGGCTTGTGTTCCCCGCTGTCCGCGGATATAATTTTTAATTTCATCTACAGAAAGTTTTTTACCGGCAAGGAGCGAGTCGTTCACTTTTAAAATTTTATCCCCGATCTGCAAACCGGCTTTATCACTGGGTCCGTTTTGTATGACAAAAACGACATTCACCGTATCGTTGAACACATTAAATTCCACCCCGATCCCTTCAAAATTCCCGGCCAGATCTTCATTGGCTTCTTTCAGATCAACCGGGGGCAAATAGACAGAATGCGGATCCAGTTCATTCATCATTTCCTGAATGGCCTTGCCTTCCAGTGAATCAATATTCACTGAATCAACATATTTCATTTTGATGAGGTCCAGGGCTTCCTGGAGGGTACTCCGGTTATTGGATGAAAAAAAAGAGTTCCTGCCACCGGGAGGTTTTCTTAATTCATAGCCGAGGAACATCCCCGCAATCAGTATAACTGAAAAAAGCAACGGAAGCCAGACCTGCAATTTTTTATTCCCCATCATAAATCTTTATTGTGTAATTTGACGCAAAATAGAGAAAAGTTTCTGGTTACTGGTCACTTGTTACTGGTTGCTGGTCGCTGGTTACTCAAAGAACGACCAAACAGAATTGGATCGCAATTGCCAGCAACAGAATCAAGAATCCAGATTCCTGCAAACAATTTAAGAGCTATGTCCGTTATTAAACTTATTGCCGACTCCGGTGCCACCAAAGCCGAATGGTGCCTGTTAAAGAACGGGAAAAAGAAAACGATATTCACCCAGGGCATCAGCCCTTATTTTCTCAATACAGCACAGATCACCGAATTATTATCGAAAGAATTAAAGCCTCATTTGAAAAATTCAGTGGTGGAAGAAGTTTTTTACTATGGTACCGGTTGTGCAAATCCCGTCAATGCCCGGTCGGTAAAAAAAGCATTGCTTAACGTTTTCCGGGAAGCAAAAGTGGATGTGAACCATGATCTCATGGCAGCCGCACGGGCCCTGTGCGGAAAAAAGAAAGGGATTGCCTGTATCCTCGGAACCGGGTCCAATTCCTGCTATTATGACGGGAAGAAAATTGTGAAGAACAGTCCCGGTCTTGGTTATGTACTGGGGGATGAAGGCAGCGGCGCTTATCTCGGCAAGAAAGTCATTCAATATTACCTGTATGATACATTTGATACTGAACTGAAAGAAAAATTTGATGAAGCCTATCATACCCATGCCGCAGAAATCCTGGAAAACGTTTATAAAAAGCCATTGCCAAACCGGTATCTCGCAGGTTTTTGCAGGTTCCTCGCTGAAAACCGGGGTCATTATATGATCGAAAACATTATTGAAGACGGGCTGAATGATTTTTTCTTTACGCACCTGAGCAAATACCGGGAAACATCGACTTTGCCGGTTAGTTTTGCCGGTGGTGTTGCATTTGGATTCCAGGATGTGTTGAAGCAACTTTGCAGCAGTTATGAATTTGAATGGGGAAATATCATGAAGAACCCCATGCAGGGATTGGTGGTTTATCATGGCTAAATGAAGGGAACTATGGCTTTTAAGAAAATTACGGAACAGGCAAGCAATTACCGTCACCTCGAAAAAATGACGGTGCATGAATTGCTGGTCAATATTAATAAAGAGGATCATACGGTTGCTTCCGCGGTAGAGAAAGTAATTCCCCAGATTGAAAAATTGGCTGAGGCGGTCAGCGACAAGATGCTGATGGGAGGCCGTATGTTTTATATCGGGGCAGGAACAAGTGGCCGGCTGGGGATCGTGGATGCCAGCGAATGTCCGCCTACTTATGGTGTTCCGTACGGCCTTGTCATCGGTATCATTGCCGGTGGAGAAAAAGCGATCACCACTGCTGTCGAGTTTGCCGAAGATGACAGGGAGCAGGGTTGGAAAGATCTCCGGGAATATGACATTACTGATGGTGATGTTGTCATTGGTATTGCTGCCAGCGGCACCACACCCTATGTGATCGGGGCGCTGGAAGAATGCCGGAAAAGGGGAATAATAACAGGAAGCATTTCCTGCAACCCGGGTTCACCTGTCAGTGATGCCGCTGATTACCCGATCGAAGTAGTGGTGGGTCCGGAATTTGTTACCGGCAGCACACGGATGAAAAGCGGAACGGCACAGAAACTTGTACTGAATATGATTTCAACTTCCGTCATGATTCAACTCGGAAGAGTTGAAGATAATAAAATGGTGAATATGCAGCTGACCAACGAAAAACTGGTTGACCGGGGTACCAAAATGCTGATGGAAAAGATCAAGCTCACAGATTACGCTAAAGCAAAAGAACTTCTCCTGAAATATGGCAGTGTTAAAAAAGCGACAGAATCATTTGCCGGATAATTTTTTTCTCTCATACATTTCTTTATTCGTTTTTTCCTTGCAGACTTTTATCCTGCCTGTATATTTGCACCGGAGAACGGTCTATGCAGGACATCGAACCTTATTATAACTGGCGGTATATCTATGTGAGTGAAGAAGACAAACTTTCGCCTTTTTTCGGGAGATCATATTCCGAATTTGAATTTTCCCAGACGGTTTATAACTATTATATCCATCCGCAATGGGATGATTTTGGCAGCCGAACATTATACCTGAAAGTCCTGCTGGCCGATTACGAGGAAAAATATGTCATCATGGAACTGATCGGGGAATGGAACGATGCCATTGAAAATGATATCATGGAACTGAAGCGGGAAGTGCTGGAAAAATTCATGCACGAAGGCATTTTTAAATTCATACTCATTGGTGAAAATGTACTAAATTATCACAGTGACGGCAAGGATTATTACGAAGAGTTATACGAGGAAGTGACCGAACAGCATGGTTGGGTGGTTTGTTTGAACATGCCTGAACAAACCCAGTATGATTTCAGGCATGCCCACCTGAACAGGTATATCGGGTTCGTCGAACTTGACAACTGGCGAACCTATAAGCCTTTTCATTTATTTAAAAAAATAGATACTGAACAAATGGCAAGGCTGGGGAATTAGGTTACCAAAGCGCATGGCTATGATATTAATCATTTAAATCTTTTGTCTTTTTTGGCCTGCGGGTAGTACTTTTGCGGAAATTGTATACACCCTCCTGAACAACGCTTATGAATCGAACCAGTCATAATTCATATTCCTGTTTGTATATGATATATGATTGTTGAGATACATCAGCCAATAAAAAATAAATGATAATCTGATGAAATGGTCTGAATTCTTCACTTCTTCCGTTGGCAAAAAGTGGGTGATGGCTCTGACGGGTATTTTTCTTATTATTTTCCTCGTTGTACATGTTGGCCTGAATGCCTGTATCTGGGCAAATGACGGAGGTAAAATGTTTCTCGATGCAGCCCATTTCATGGGTTCGATGGTGGTGATCCGTATTGTTGAAATCGGCTTAATAGCCGGATTCCTGGTACATATTATCCAGGGACTGGTGCTCGAATTTCAAAACAGGAGCAAAAGGAAAAAGGGTTATGCTGTTGCCATGGGCAATAAAGGGAGCAAATGGTACAGCCGCAGCATGGGGCTATTGGGCACACTGATCCTGATATTCCTGGTTATTCATCTTTCCCAATTCTGGATACCCAACCGGAACCACCAGGGCTGGTTGCTGGGAGAAGAACTTAATTTATTTGAAAGTATGAAAGAAACTTTCCAGGCGGAATGGATCGTGATCGTTTATTTGCTGGGATGTATCTCGCTTGCCTGGCATTTGCTGCATGGTTTCCAGAGTGCATTCAGAACAATCGGCATCAGTAATAATAAATATTTGGCTTTATTGAATGGTATTGGAATTGGATTTTCGATCATCGTTCCGCTGGTGTTTGCGATGATGCCGGTGAGTTTTTATCTGGGGTGGCTGAAATAGAGTCGTTAGTCAGGAACAGCCCCGAAGGGGCGGAATATAAATAACCCCGGGTGAAGCCCGGGGAGTAAATGAACGTAATGTTCACTTAGCCCTGAAGGGGCGAAATAAATTGAGGAGCAGCCCCGCCTGCCCACAATATTAGTAAATAAAAAAGTCGGGCAGGGAACCGAACGAAGAAGTGTGATTCTTAATTTCTCTTCCACCGGAAGAAAAATTAAGAACAAATCTGGCGATTGCAACAGGCGATGCTATGAAATACTGAAGCCTGGTAAATAAATAATATTAACCATCAGGTTCCCGCCGAAGCGGGATCCCGATGGAGATTATAATCAAAAAATATGCTGGATTCAAAAATTCCATCAGGACCCCTGGAACAAAAATGGACAGATTACAAGGGCCATTGCAAACTTGTCAATCCCGCCAATAAAAGAAAACTGGAAGTGATCGTGGTGGGAACAGGCCTGGCCGGTGCATCGGCCGCTGCTTCCCTGGGTGAACTGGGTTATAAAGTAAAAGCATTTTGTTTCCAGGATTCACCACGCCGGGCGCATAGCATTGCGGCGCAGGGTGGTATCAATGCTTCTAAAAATTACCAGAATGATGGTGACTCGGTATTCCGTTTGTTTTATGATACGGTCAAGGGCGGCGACTACCGGGCAAGGGAAGCCAATGTTCACCGGCTGGCAGAAGTAAGTGTGAATATCATTGATCAGTGTGTGGCGCAGGGTGTTCCCTTTGCCAGGGAATACGGTGGTTTATTGAACAACCGTTCTTTCGGCGGCACGCAGGTTAAAAGAACATTTTATGCTGCGGGCCAGACCGGCCAGCAATTATTGATCGGCGCATACCAGGCCATGGAAAGACAGGTGGCATTGGGCAACGTGGAAATGCACAGCCGCCACGAAATGCTCGAAGTGGTGATCATCGACGGGAAGGCAAGAGGGATCATTTGCCGTAACCTGGTAACAGGTGAACTGGAAAGATATTTCGGGCATGCGGTATTGTTATGCACCGGCGGTTATGGCAATGTGTTTTATTTATCCACCAATGCCATGGGCTGCAATACCACGGCCATCTGGAAGGCACATAAAAAGGGTGCTTACTTTGGCAATCCCTGTTTCACACAGATCCATCCAACCTGTATCCCCGTTTCCGGCGATCACCAGAGTAAACTCACCCTGATGTCGGAATCATTACGCAACGATGGCCGTATCTGGGTCCCGAAAAACCTGAACGAAACAAGAAAAGCCAATGATATTCCCGAAGAAGAAAGGGATTATTTCCTGGAAAGACGCTACCCGGCATTCGGAAACCTGGTGCCGAGAGATGTGGCATCCAGGGCAGCCAAAGAAAGATGCGATGCCGGCTATGGTGTAGGCACTACCAAACAGGCTGTTTACCTCGATTTCAAATACAACCTCATCAATAAATACGGGAGAGCGGAAGCCAGTAAGCGTGGTATAGAAAACCCGGATGAATCAACCCTGGTCAGGTTGGGAAAAGAAGTGGTGAAAGAAGAATACGGGAACCTCTTCGATATGTATGAAAAGATCACCGCAGAAAATCCTTATGAAGTACCCATGAGAATTTACCCGGCTGTTCACTATACGATGGGCGGTTTATGGGTGGATTATGAACTGATGACGAATATAAAAGGGCTTTATTGTTTGGGTGAAGCAAACTTCAGTGACCATGGAGCCAACCGTCTCGGTGCTTCTGCACTGATGCAGGGACTGGCAGATGGTTATTTTGTGATCCCTTATACGATCGGTAATTATCTCGCCGATGAAATTGCTGTAAAACCCATTTCCACTGATCATCCTGCATTTATGGAAACAGAAAGATCTGTGGCTGACCGCATCAGTACTTTGATGAACATTAAAGGCAAACAAACGGTGGAGAGTTTCCATAAGCGACTGGGAAAGATCATGTGGGAAAAATGCGGGATGGCCCGGAATGAAAAAAATCTGAAAGAAGCCATTACGGAAATACAACAACTGAAGAAAGAATTCTGGAGCGACCTTAGAATTCCGGGTGATATGAATGAGATGAATCCTGAACTGGATAAAGCAGGAAGGGTGGCAGATTTTATGGAACTGGGTGAATTAATGTGCATCGATGCATTGAACAGGAATGAAAGTTGCGGTGGTCATTTCCGCGAAGAAAGCCAGACAGAGGAAGGTGAAGCAAAAAGAAAAGATGATGAATATGCCTATGTGTCTGCCTGGGAATATAAAGGTGAACACGAGTGGGCATTGCATAAAGAACTGTTGAATTTTGAAGTGGCGAAGCCGAGTCAGAGAAGTTATAAATAAAATGAACGCAGATTATTAAGATAGTTAGGATTGATTAAGATAATCTGCGAAAATCATAAAAATCATAATTATCAGCGTTCAAAATTGAATTATGGAACATTACCTGATGAATCTTACACTCAAGGTCTGGAAGCAAAAGAACAGTACCGATAAAGGAGGATTTGAAACCTTCCGGGCAAAAAACATTTCTTCCGAAATGTCATTTCTTGAAATGTTCGATGTTCTGAATGAAGAACTGATCCGGGACGGAAAGGAGCCGATCGCGTTTGATCACGATTGCCGCGAAGGCATCTGCGGCACCTGTTCCATGTATATCAATGGCCGCCCGCATGGTCCCTGGAAGGGAACCACCACCTGCCAGTTGCATATGCGGGCCTTTAAGGATGGTGATACTATTGTGGTGGAGCCCTGGAGAGCCAATGCTTTTCCCGTTATCAAAGATCTTATTGTTGACCGTTCAGCATTTGACCGCATTATACAATCCGGTGGTTATATCTCCGTGAATACAGGCGTTACAGTTGATGGTAATGCGATCCCGGTTGAAAAAGACAATGCGGATAAAGCTTTTGCCGCAGCTGCCTGCATTGGTTGCGGTGCCTGTGTGGCTGCCTGTAAAAATTCTTCCGCTTTACTTTTTGTATCCGCCAAAGTAGCGCATCTTTCTTTATTGCCTCAGGGCGGACCGGAAAGAAAGACCAGGGCATTAAACATGGTGGCCCAAATGGACAAAGAAGGATTCGGGGCCTGTACCAATACTGGTGCCTGTGAAGCGGTATGCCCGAAAGAAATTTCTATTGAGAACATTGCCCGGCTGAATAAAGAATATGCTTTCGCGGGTTTTGCTGCGGATAAATGATCAGAAGGTCCAGGCAGCTTTCAATGATGCCGCCCAAAGCGGATCAGCCCCCGGTTCTTTTATTAAATTAATGGCAGGCGAAACAGCCCATTTGCGGCTGAAATAATAACTTCCTTCCAGGCAACTCCCGATAGTAAATCGTGTATGTCCGCTGTAAATGCCGATCGCGGGCCCGGCCGTTAACCGGATATTGCCCTTGCTCCATGGATTGTAAATGACCCCGGCATTGGTATGAATAAAAATATGCCGGGGGTAATTATACGTATATCCGCTGACCGTTTCTTTTTTACCGGAATGATATCCGAAGCCGCTTTCTGCAGTGAAGCCAAATGGTTTTACAGGTTTCACATCCATGTCTCCAAAACGGTGACCGCTCCAGGCATAGCTTGCAGAAAAGCCAACGTTGTGCGTGGATGAAAAATTTCCGAATGGAATAACGGCACCCAGGTAAACTGCATGTTGCTTCCCGGAAGGATGATTATGTTTCTGGGGTCGCTGAGATTGGCTAAAAACAGGGATACTGTATAGCATGTAAAAAAGCAGGCAGATTATTTTGAAAAATCTATTCATACAAACGGATATTGTCCGATACAATTCTGCTTTCTTTTTTTCATTCATCCCGGCAGAAGGTTGTAAAGGCCAGATCCGTACAGCGCTTTTATTTTGCATAATAATATTGCCAGCCAGCACCCTGTGTGAAATTTTACTGCCAAAATTCATGCATTTTCCCTGAATTAACAGCATGGGATAACTTTAAGGCAATAAAAAGAACGAATTTTACGATTTTTAGAAAAATACACTGCTATTGAGTTGGTTCGGGAGAATATCCGGTATCGTGATCCTGTCATTGTCTTTTCTATGGACCAGTGCACAACTGCCCGTCCCCGTTACTGTACAATCAAATCTTCGTTATAAAATATTTAAAGTGGATGCGGACAGTACGCGGATCGATTCGATCAGCATTGTTCCCAATTCATTTTCCATCCGGGATATTCCGGCAACTGATTACCGGCTTGATATTGTAAAAGCAATCCTTTATTGGAAAAAGAAACCGGCTGTGGATAGTGTGATGGTCACTTACCGGGTCTTCCCGTTTCAACTCAGTGCCGCTATGCAACGAATGCGTTATGACAGTATCATGAATAATTTTTATATAAAGCCTTTTGAATTTAATACCGGGAACAGCAGCCCGCAACGGGGCATATTTGATTTTGGTACATTGAAGGCAGAAGGAAGTTTCGGAAGACAGATCGGGTTCGGTAACAGCCAGGATGCCGTTTTGAATTCATCACTCAATATGCAGTTGAGCGGAATACTGGGCGACAGCATCGAGATACAGGCGGCGATAACTGATAATAATATTCCTGTTCAACCGGACGGAACCACGCAACAGCTTAATGAATTTGACCAGGTCTACCTGCAGTTCAAAAAAAAGAACTGGCAACTCAACCTGGGTGATATTGACATCCGGGAGAATAAAAATTATTTCCTGAATTTTTATAAAAGACTCCAGGGAATATCCTTTCAAACCAGCAACAGGATCTCAAAAAATCTGCATTCAAGAACCCTGGTCAGCGGATCCATTGCCAAGGGAAAATTCACCAGGAATATTTTCCAGGGACTGGAAGGAAACCAGGGACCTTATCGTTTGACCGGTGCCAACAATGAATTTTTCTTTATCGTGCTGGCCAATACGGAAAGAATATTTCTTGACGGAGAACTGCTTCAGCGCGGCGAGGACCAGGATTATGTTATCAACTATAACTCGGCAGAGATCTCGTTTACTCCCAAAAGAATGATCACCAAGGACAGCCGTATCCAGGTGGAGTTTGAATATGCCGACCGGAATTTTCTGAATGCCAATCTCTACCTTTCGCAGGAACTGGAGATCGGTGATAAGTTGAAACTCCGTATCGGAGCATTTAATAACAACGATGCAAAAAATTCACAGATCAACCAGTCGCTTGATACCAAACAAATCCAATTCCTTGCCAACCTCGGCGACAGTATCCAGAAAGCGTTTTACCCGGCAGCGGTAATCGACAGTTTTTCATCCGGGAAAATTTTATACGAAAAAATATATTCCGGGCTTGATTCTTTTTACAAATATTCTACCAATCCTGCTGTAGCAAAATACAGTTTATCGTTTGTGGATGTAAAACCGGGTAACGGTAATTACGTTCCTGATTTCAATGGCGCCAACGGGAAAGTGTATCGCTACGTTGCCCCGGTTGCGGGAGTGAAACAGGGGCAATTTGAACCGGTGCAGGTGTTGGTGACTCCCAAGAAACAGCAGATCATGAACCTGGGTCTTGATTATGCCATCAGCAAGACCACATTTTTGAAAACAGAAATCGCAACAAGTAATAATGATGTCAATACGTATTCATCCAAAGATAATGGCGATGACAGGGGTTGGGCAGCCAAAGTGCAGTTGAGCAACGATAAAACGATCGGGGTAAAACGAAATTTACAATTAACCACGGCACTGGATTATGAATATGTACAGAAAAAATTCAGGCCGCTTGAAAGATTACGGAATGTCGAGTTTACCAGGGATTGGGGTCTGCCTTTTACCCTGCAACCGGTAGATGAAAATATAGCCAAAGCATCGGCTGTCCTGAAAAGCGGAACCGGGCAATCCCTGTCATACCAGTTCATCCAGTATCACCGAAG
>CAZQGZ010000042.1:0-21702 GCA_964592935.1 uncultured Chitinophaga sp.
TAAACAATGAAATTTCTGATTTTTTAATGCTATGGTTATCAGGATACTTAAACTCCCAGGTCAACATGTTTGGAGCTTATGTGCTCTCCATAAAAAACGGCAGCATGGTTATCAAAATCTTCCGTTGAATCAGTCGTGTAAAATACACGCTGCCCGTTTTTACTGCATTGTTTTTCCATTTCGGGGTGGCGGGCTAAATAATCGGCCAGGCTATCTGCCACTATTTCTCCCTGGGAAATCAGTTTTACACCAACCGGCATATATTCTTCAATCTTTTCACGCAACAAAGGGTAATGCGTGCAGGCCAGCAGCAATACATCAATATTTTCCCCTTTTTCAAAAATATGGTGCAGGTTTTTTTTGATAAAGTAATCTGCCCCGTGACTGTGGTGTTCATTATTCTCAATGAGGGGGACCCACATGGGACAGGCTTCCTGGTAAACTTTCAGATCGGGGAAAAATTTAGCTATTTCCATCGGGTAAGATTCCGAGACCACCGTTCCATGCGTAGCCAGTATGCCTACATTTTGCGTTTCAGAAAAAGTGCCGATGATCTCTGCTGTCGGTCTTATCACACCCAATACTCTTTTACCGGGGGCCAGCCCCGGCAGATCCTTTTGCTGAATGGTCCTCAGTGCTTTTGCCGAAGCGGTGTTACAGGCCAGTATAACCAGGGAACAACCCTGGTCAAAAAACCATTTCACACACTGAAGGGTATAATGATAAACCGTTTCATAAGAGCGGTTCCCGTATGGCGATCTTGCATTATCTCCAAGATAAATATAATCGTACCGGGGAAGTTTATGGATGATCTCCTTCAGCACCGTAAGGCCGCCATAGCCGGAATCAAAAACGCCGATCGGGTTTTGTGAAGCCATCCTGCAAAAATAAGGAGGGATTGCTGTTAAGTTTTCCGCAAAAAAAAATCCCGTCACGCATGAGGCGAAACGGGACCTTCCTTTAATGATTATATTATTCTTTTAATTTCCTGTTTTTTTAACCGGGGGGTTCTGGTTAGGCAGCGTTATATTTAATTTTTTAAGAACGGCCATGGAAATATCATCCGCTTCGGGAGCAACCAGGAAAATATCGGAAGACAAGACATGGGTATATCCTTTTTCCTTAGCCACCTGCTCTATTGCTTTTTTAGCTTTGGCATAATAGGGTTTTAAGAGTTCATTCTGGTGGTATTGCTGTACCTGCTGTATCAATGCGTCTGCTCCATCCAGTTCGTCTTTATAACTCTGCAGGTCCTTCAGGATCTGATCCCTGACGCCTTTCGGTTTGGTGGTATCAGCATACTCCTGTAGTTTCCGCTGGTATTCACCCTGTACATAATTCAGGCGTGGCATGATCGAATCTTTGACATATTGCTGGCCTACGGTGTCCATATTTACTTTATCACGGCCAAGTTCCGGCATTACACCAACAATATCGTCAATGCGTATATAAGCGATCTTGGTTTGTGCAGATATGCTTCCTGCTGACAGCAGACATGCCACTACAATTAATACATGCAATTTTTTCATGAGTGTTTTTTTTACTTTTCAATAAATCACCGGCCTGGCGATTTTTATTTCTTTTTAGAGATTGATTTAATGAATATTTGGTTGCGTTATTTGGTTTCTTTTAACACCCGGATCAATTTCGGACACCCAGGTCTTTCAATACATCTTCACTCTTGTCCAGTTTTGGGTCGGCAAAGATAATGGTAATTCCTTCACTTTTGTCGAGCACAAAATCATAACCACGCTGTACGGCCATTTTCTGTACGGCATTATACACTTTATCCTGTATGGGCTTAACGAGTTCCTGTCTTTTTTTAAACAGATCACCCTCAAAACCAAAGCGCTTCCGTTGCAGGTCCCGCAGGTCCTTTTCTTTGTTGAAGAGCTGGTCTTCTCTTTTTTTCTTCAATTCATCGCTCAGCATGACCTGTTCCGCCTCGTAGGATTTATACATATTATCCAGTTCAGCCTGTCTTCCGTCAATATCCTTTTGCCAGCCGGCGGCAATATCATCCAGCTGTTTTTGCGCCGCTTTATATTCAGGCATTTTGTCTAAAATATACCGGGTATCAATGATGGCATATTTCTGGGAAAATCCCACCATTCCAATGGCCGACAAACAGGCAAGAAGAAGGATCTTTTTCATATACAAATGAATTTTTGATTTAATAAATATAACCTGCAAATTTTAGTCCGGTTCATAACCGAGCATAAAGGTAAACCTTGAAGCCCCTTTAAATCCTGTTTGCCCGGGAGTGAGCCGGTCAATTCCGATTCCATAATCAAAACCCAGCAGGCCAAACATCGGAAGAAAGAAACGCATACCTACACCTACGCTGCGGCGAAGACGGAAAGGATTATAATTTTTATAATTATACCAACCATTGGCTGCTTCAAAGAAAGTTAATGCATAAATGGTACTGCTTGGATTGGTCACCAGGGGGAACCTCATCTCCAGCGTGTATTTATTGAAAATGGTAAAGAACTGGGTGGCGTTTTGCTGGTCGGGGTTCACGGTTGGATCCGAGGATTGGTAAACAGGGTAACCACGATGTGCAACAATATCATACCCGAGCAAACCGAAATTGTTTGTTAAGCCTGCATCACCCACCTGAAAACGTTCAAAGGGTGAAAAATCAAGCTTCTTTGTATACCGTCCCATAAATCCATACTTGGCAGCCATCTTCAGTACGAACTGGCGGTTTTTCTCAGCACCCAATGGCTTGCCGATCGGCACATACCATTCTGCATTGAATTTCCATTTATGGTATTCCGGGTTTTTAAACTTATTGGTGGAGTTGGATATATTCTTATTGAATAAAGAATATGGTGGTGTGAACTGAATGCTTCCAACAAAGTTGGAACCGCTCTTCGGGAAAATAGGATCGAAGACCGAGGATCGCTGCAATGCAATTTTAAAACTCACATTGTTGGAAGTCCCATTGGTAAAATTCTGATCAAAGATCGGGTAGTTGGCCAGCTTATACTGGGTGAGGTTGACCGAATAAACCAGGCTGAAATAATCATCGGGCCATTTCAATTGTTTGCCGAGCGATACACTAAGCCCGGTTGTTCTTAAAAAATTCGTATCTGACCTGGCCCGGTCGATCTGACCGGTATAGGGATCGAATGCATTGGAATATTTACTGTTGTTGATACCGATCGTCAGTGAATTTCTTTTCTTACCGCCCAACCAGGGTTCCGTAAAAGAAAAACTATACGAACGGTAGGCTCTCCCGTTGGATTGAACCCTCAGGCTTAACTTTTGTCCATCGCCCGTTGGCAACGGATCCCAGGATGATTTCTTGGTGATATTGCGGATCGAAAAATTATTAAATGTGACACCCAGGGTTCCGGTAAGGCCAACACCACCACCCCAACCGGCCGATAATTCCAATTGATCTGATGATTTTTCTTCCAGTTTCCAGTTGATATCAACTGTCCCGTCGTCGGCATTGGGAACAACGCCCGGTTCAATTTTTTCCTGGTTGAAATATTGCAGGTTGGCCAGTTCCCTTTGTGAACGTATGAGGTCAGAACGGCTGAAGAGTTCACCGGGAATGGTTCTCAGTTCGCGGCGAATCACGTAGTCTTTTGTTTTCTCATTTCCGGCAATCGTTACGTTCTTGATCCTTGCCTGGGGTCCTTCGGTGATCCTGATCTCATGATCGATGGTATCATTGTAAACAGCTGTTTCCACCGGTTCCACCCGGAAGAAAAGATAACCGTCATCCATATAAAGACCGCTGATGTCGCCGCCCTCCTGGTTGGCTTCTTTGCCAAGTCTTTTATTTAAAATATTGAGGTTGTATATATCGCCTTTGCTGATACCGAGCAATACAGATAATAATGAATCGGAGTATTTGGTATTCCCTTTCCAGGTAATATTTCCGAAATAATATTTCCGGCCCTCGTCCACTTTAAAATCAAGATTCAGGTTCCCTTTTTTTGTGGAATAGGTGGCCGTATCAATTATCTGGGCATCCCGGAAACCGATCGAGTTATAATAATCCAGAATCTTTTCTTTATCCTCATCAAATTTCTTTGCGTCCAGTTTACTGGCACTGAGCTTTAAACGCAACCAGGGATCCAGCAATCTTTTTGTTTTACTTACCGACAAAAAACCCCAGTCTTTGATGTATTTGCTGAAGGAAAGTCTCCTGGTGGAACCAAAGGGGCTTGGGATCAATCCTTCATCCGAATGCAGGGTGATCTTGCTCATTTCTTTGGTGCCTTTCATCTGTTTTTTCAGCCGCAGGGCATCCACATTATCGTTGCCATAAAACCCGATATCATTGATATGAACCTTCTGCCCCTTATCGATGTAAATAGTCATGGCATTGGAATTCACAAACGACGAGTCCGGCCTTTCTTCGATCCGGACCGATACATTCCTGTAACCTTTGTCTGTGTAAAACTTAGAAGTTTTTTCAATGATATCCCGCCGGGTATTTTCCGTAATGATGGTTTGCTTGGCCAGGTTGATCTTGGCCTGTATATCTTCTTCTTCCGATTTTTTTATCCCGACGAAATTAAAATTGCCAAGGCGGGGGCGTTCCTGCACATAGACTTCGATCCACACTTTGCTTTCATCAACTTTGGTGACATATACCTGCACGTTGGCAAAAAATTTCTGGCGCCACAAACTGGCAATGGATTTGGCAAAAATATCTTCACCCGGATGCATGAATTTATCACCAGGCTGCAGGTTGGCAATCGAATAAATAATGGATGTATCCAGATACCTGATCCCGGTAATTTTTACATCAGCAATGGTATATTCTTTCGGGATCTTTGCGTTTTTCCATTCAATGAGTTTGGGATCGAGTGAAGTGGGCCGTGTGGCAGTATCCTCAACTTGTGCATGTAAAGAGAGTACGGAAAAAACCGCCGCCATCAAAGTAACAGAAACCTTAAGTAAAATTTGTTGCATGTTTGGTCGTTAATATCAATCAGTCCTGATACCTCGAAAAATTCAATATTATCAGGATGTTCAGGCGGCCCTTAACAATATTCTTCTGGTCCGTTTCCCGGAATGAGGCGGCAAAATAACGGTAAATATTTGAAGTCTTTGTTAAAGAAAAGCCGGAAATGGGTCATTTTGCTGAAAAAAGGCATATTAGACATAAAAGCCATATAGGTCATATGGGTCAAATGGGTCAAATACTTATCCTGAAATGACTTATATGATCCATTTGACTGGCATGACTAACTAACTAACTGTTCACTTGTCTTGCCAAAACGTCTTTCCCTGTTCTGGTAGTCAAGGATTGCCTCATAAAGATTTTCTTTCCTGAAATCGGGCCAGCGGACATCGGTAAAATATAATTCGGTATAAGCTAACTGGTAAAGCAAGAAATTGCTGATACGGAATTCACCGCTGGTCCTGATCATCAGTTCCGGGTCGGGGAAATCGCCCGTACAAAGAAATTGCTGAAAGGCAGCCTGGTCAATGTCATTCACGCTCATACGGCCCTGCTTCACTTCAAGGGCGATTTTTTTAACAGCATTTAATATTTCCCAGCGTCCGCTGTAACTCAGGGCCATAACGAGGTTCAGGCCATTATTTACACTGGTTATGTCAAGGGCTTCGTTCAGTTCTTTCCGCGCATAGTCCGGAAGCATGTTCATATCCCCGATCACATGAAGCCTTATATTATTTTTATTCAGGGTTTCCACCTCTTTACGGATGGTGCTGACCAGCAATTCCATCAAGCCCTCCACTTCATATTCGGGCCGGTCCCAGTTTTCGGTAGAAAAAGCATAAAGGGTAAGGTATTCTATCCCGAGTTCTGCGCAGCCTTCCACTATATTGCGTACACTCTCTACCCCATGATAATGTCCATAGAGCCGGTCTTCACCTTTTTCTTTTGCCCACCTGCCATTACCATCCATAATGATCGCAATATGCCGCGGGAGATATTTTTTATCAATTTTTTCCAGTAATGAATGCATAACAAATACGGGACAAAGGTATTACCATTAAACAGAATTTCACATAACTGCATAAAAAATGCTTCTCAGAAGAAGCATTTTAATAAATTCATTGTTCCGTTAAATTCCGAATACAATTCTTAATTTCTTCCCCATACGGCAACCCGGGAGCGTCCTCTTGCAAATCCCTTTGTTTCATACCAGAATTCTATTTTGGTAAGGTGCCTCAATCCCCCATCCAAATCGATTACCCGGCTTTCGCTTCCCTGTGCAAACCGGAGACGCAAGGACACATCCTGTGTTGTTCCATTATCAAAATGGATCTTCATATCATACATTTTCAACGGGCCATCCGTGATCTTTAATTTGATCTGGCGGACATCATCTTTCCAGTTACCGAAATGGATCACATCGTGGTCAACCCCGAAACCTACTTTTTTATCTTCCAGGAAAAACCAATCCCCGGATTTATTTGTCCCGGAAGAATGGGTAGAAGTAAACGAACTGGTCAGGCTGAAAACTACAGCGATGGCAGTACTGTAAAAAATAGTTGAAAGGCGCATAGCAATAAGTATTTTGTTAATAAATAGGGTTTGTTGCGATAGACTTGTTTTGTTTGCCAATGGTTTAATCTCAAACAACTGATCCTGGCAAAATTATTTGTTATCTAAGTTCTTTCCGGGTTTTCCGCAATCCGGACAACCCGGGGTAAGCCCAATTCTATTTTTGAGCGGAAGGGCATTTATACGACTGTAAATTAAATGTAACATGAATCATAGCAGTAACAAACTGGTCCTTCTGCTTGCTCATTCCTCTTGCCCGGTTGGGTATACCGATCGGTTCGCCTAATTCATATGACCTGTCGCTCAATAACTGTGCATTGGAAATACTGCCATCCGGGTTCAAGGGAAATACAGAAGGGTCCACATAGGTTTTACTTACATCATCCAGGTAATCAGTATTGGTGAACCGGTGCAATACTTCAAAAGCAATATTCACTTTTTCATTGAATGCGTATTTAACGCCGGCACCAAACGGAATACAGATACCCATTGAACTGTATTGTTTCCGGTCGGGGTACAGGCTGCTCCCCTGCCCTTCTGTTCCTAATGGTCTTAACGGTATTTTTTCTCCTTTGAGATAAGCATATGGATCATAGCTGAAAAGTCCGCCCCCGATGGTGATATATGGGGTAAACCCGAATTCGGGTTCACCGGGCATGAAACGGAAAAAATTAAAATCTCCCTGTAAAGTCAGTTCCCAGACCTTGCTGTTAAAACTAAGATTCCGGGAATTCATATACGTATTGTGCGTATTGTAAATATCTGAATAGCCTAACTGGGCAAAAGTGGCTCCCAGCCTGATAGCTATATAATTGCCCAGGTTTTTACGAAAAAAAATGGTTCCGGCAATTTTGGCCCTGTTCAGCCTTGCCCGGGTATTCAGATCGCCAAAATAATGACCGGCTCCGACGCCAAATCCAAACTCACCTTCCTGAGTAATGGCATTCTGAGCATGGAGGTTCATGCTGGTAAAAAAAACTCCTAAAAATATGGCTACAACGGCAATAATCTTTTTCAACATAAGAGGTAATATATGGTCCAGAATAATTTAGAACGTTAAAAATAGTAATTTCTTTTATTGGAGCACTATTTTAATTGCGTTTGTCCAGGCCCCAGGTCAGTTTATTACGCAGGGTTTGCAGGAAATTATTTTCGCTCAGGCGGACAAGATTTATGTCAAAACTTTCCTTTTTTATAGCCAGTTGCACATTTTTGCTAACCACTTCCCTCCGGGAATCAAGGGCACAGATGATCTGATCGGTCCGGCTTTCAATTTCAAAGGAAATAATATTATTGTCTGGCACGATGATGGGACGGACATTCAGGTTATGCGGTGCTACCGGTGTTATCACAAAACTGCCGGAATCCGGGAATACAACCGGGCCGTTGCAGCTTAATGAATACCCGGTGGAACCGGTCGGAGTAGCCACAATGAGGCCATCGGCCCAGTAGGTGTTTAAAAATTCGCCATTCAGGTAGGTATGGATCTTGATCATGGCGGCCACATCCCGTTTGTGAATGGAGAAATCATTTAAGGCATAAGGAACATTTCCAAACATGGGGATACTGGCATCCAGGTGAATGAGGGTTCGTTTGTCCACCACATAAGTTCTCTGGACCATGGCTTTTACCGCCTTCTGCAGCTCTTCGCGGCCAATGCTGGCCAGGAATCCGAGCCGGCCAAAGTTGATACCCATGATGGAAATTTTTTTATCCCTTACGAGGGTTATGGTATCCAGTAATGTTCCGTCTCCTCCAAGACTTACTATGAATTCAATTTCATCGGTGAGGTCTTTGGATGCAGAAAACGTAGTGACATTGGAAGGAAGCCTGATCATTTCATTGATCTGCTCAAAAAAAGGCTGAAAAATGACGGGTATGATCTTTTGATTGGCCAATTCATCAAAGAACAACTGGATATCTTTCCGCTGTTCATCCTCAATGACCCGGCTATAAATGGCTGCCTTCATAATTTTCAGAAAATGGTCTTACGGTGTAAAAATAACCCGTTTTGCCCTAACTGGTTGAAAGTGTATTCCAGCTTGAATGTAACATCATAAAAAGTGAGGATATCGATTCCGGCTCCCCCTGAATAAAGCATTTTATTGGAAAGAAAATTATTCCCGGGGCTGGGATTGTGTACATACCCTGCATCCCCATAAATTTTTCCAAAGATCCTGACAGGAATATATTCGGCTATTTTCCCCTTTTTCTTTGGTATCCGGATATTAAAATTCAGTAATTCGCGTGTCAATGTAGTTTTCAGGTATCCTCCGGCCACTCCGTCCACTACAAAATATTCATAACCCTGCATAAATACGTCTCCATAACCGAAAAATCGCTGATTAACGTAAGGTTGCTGAAAAGGAAACCGGATACCTCCGTACAGGTTCAGGTTAAAAAAAAGATGCGGAGATAAATGCCAGCTGCCCGATCCTTTGGCAGTGATCTCCCAGGCATTCATCATCTTGTCAAACCCTTTTTTAATAACTGAGAAATGTGCCCCGTATCCTTTTGTAGGATAAGGGATATAATCAAAATCGTAATAAGACATGTTATAATAAAGAGAAGGATAATGGATTTTGCTCTGTCCCGAACGGTAATAAGCAGGATTCAATGCAAGGATAGTATCTTTCACACTTTCCGAGGTAAAGCTTATTCCAAAACGATGACGGGTCTTTATGGCCCTCCTGTAAGTGAGCTCTGCATTGGCAGACACGTAAGTCCGCAGATAGTTGTTGTTATCTTTCAGGAAAACCTGTTTATCATGAATGGTATTATAATTCACTTCCCGGTTTTTGCCGATGGCAAAACCGATGTTCATTCCCCATTTTAATTTATTATCAAAATATAACCTGTCATAACTGAAAGAAAATTGCCTGGTATAACCACTGATAAGAAAGATCCTGAGTTTATCGTTGTAACCGGTGGCATTATTATATAAAAGTTTGGCGCCATAGTTGACCCGGCTCAGGCTGGCTTTCTGTTCCACGATCCATTGATTGAGATTCCTGTCGACCGGTTTCAGGTAGGGTGCGGGAAAAAGATACCATCGTTCCCTGAGATCAACTGTAATGTTGACCCTATTCTGGTCAATATTTTTTACCGCCACAATGGCCGAATGAAAAAGAGCGGTATTCAATAACTGGCGCCGGGCATCATCCATTTTTTTGACAAGAATCTCCAGGTTGTATTTTTCACCGGCCCGGATGGGGATCTCCCGCAGGATGATCGAAGCCTTTGTTCTTTTGTTGCCGGAAATTACAATATCCCCGACCGTGATCATTGAGTCCGGAACAGCAATGGCCGGATTTATTTTCAGAGGTTCCTGTGCAGGCAGTTGCCGGCAGCAAAGCACCATAGCGATCAGCCAGCAACGATATATTTTTTTATGCAACATGAGCCTTTACCATACGGGGTCATACTATTAAAGACGGCCTCGTCCTGTAAAATACCGGAGATTTGTCAGATCTTCAGATAATTCATCAGGTTATCATAGTTGCTCCTTAATTCATTGGTATAAAGTTCTTCGCCAAAAAAATATTTTACATTGTATTCATACCGCTGGAAAGTAGCAACGATATCGGAAACCTCGGGTTTGTTGATACGGATCGTAACCTGCACCAGGCCTGTTTCAGGATCTATGGAAGTGTTTAGTTGAGTGATCTGGGCATCATTGGCCTCCACCAGTTTACTGATCTCATTAAAGGAATACTGGTTGCTGTTCATCTCCAGCACGATCAGTCCGCCGGGCTCGCTGAGGCTCATAAAATCAGAAGAAAATTTCAACAGGTCATTATAGGCCACCGTCCCGGTCAATTCATTTTCTTCGGTTACCACGGGTACGATACTTAACCCGTTCTCAGCTGCCAGTTGAACCGCTTTTAAAAAATGCTCATCTTCTTTAACTGAAAACCCTGCAAATGATTGCTGTAACGAACTGAGCGGCTGATTATCACTTTCCGCCTGCAGCAGGTCTTCTTCACTGATCAGTCCTATATATTTATCTCCTTCTACAATGGGCAGGTGTGTAACATGATTTTCATTCATCCAGAGCAATGCCTGGTAAACCTTGTCATGAAGACGGAGCGAGGGAAGTGTCTGGGATAGTAGTTCACGGGTTAACATGGATAGCGGCCGTTTTAGTTTTCATTACTTTATTTCAAAATGCATTGCAGTTAAGACCCCTTTATTCAACCAACTGTTGCAGGTTCATTCAGTTTTTTTAAAAATTTATGCAGGATAGCATTAAACTCGTCGGGTACTTCCATCATGGGAGCATGGCCGCATTTGTCTACAAAATGCAATTCGCTGTTCGGGATCAGTTTATGAAATTCCTGCGCAACAAAAGGCGGTGTGATGGTATCGTTATTTCCCCATACCAATAAAGTGGGCAATTTGATCTGGTTCAATTCCTCCCCGAGATTATTCCGGATGGCGCTTTTGGCCAGGGCAATGATCTTGATAGCCTTGAGCCGGTTATTGGTAATACTGTAAACTTCATCCACCAGTTCCTTGGTAGCTGTTTTGGGATCATAAAAAGTCAGTTCGGTTTTTTTCTTGATATACTCGTAGTCGCCGCGTTTGGGATAGCTGTCTCCCATTCCGCTTTCAAAAAGCCCGGAACTGCCGGTAAGTATGAGTGACTTTAATTTTTCAGGATGTTTCAGCGCATGGACCAGGGCCACATGCCCCCCCAGTGAATTGCCGAGTAAATGAACTCTTTTATATTCCCGGGTTTCAATGAATTTGTGAACGTATTTGGCCAGGCCACCCACAGAAGTGTGAAGGATATCCATATCCAGCAAAGGAAGGATCGGCACCACCACTTTACAATGCTGGCGAAAATAAGAAATGAGGTTTTGAAAATTACTCAATGCACCAAACAGTCCATGTAAAAGGACCAGCGGCTCCCCGTCGCCTTCTTCAATATACCTGAATTTATCGTGCTGTTTGATTTCGTATTCCATGGCGGTCTGTTCCTGTTTGCCGAAATGCAAGGTTACCTGCTCAAATTCCGGGACTAAAATAATCGATTTGGAGCAAAATATCAGTGATTTATCCTGTAAAGGAAAAACATACCGGTAAATAGTTTCGCAGGAGCCTCCTTTTAAGAATGAAAATTTTAGTACTGCGTTTTCTTTTGCAGCAGTTCTTTCACGTTTTCAAACCATTCTTTTTTCAAAATGCTGAGCACCATACTGTCTCTTCTTGATCCATCCACGGTTGGCATATGAGAGCGGAGGATCCCTTCTTCCACGCAACCGATGGCTTTCATGGCAGTAATGGATCTTTCATTGCGCGCATGGGCGCGGAATTCAAGCCGTTCCATTCCCCATTCTTCAAAAGCCCAGGTCAATAATAATAATTTACAATGACGGTTCAACCCGGTACGCTGAAATTCTTTACCATACCAGGTATAACCCAGTTGCGTGGAAAGATATTCCTGCTGGATATCATAGAAACGGGTGCTGCCTGCATAGCGGTTTGCTTTTTTATCAAACACTATAAAAACATATTCTTTTTTCTCTTTCATGTTTTTTACAGCATGGTTGATATAGTTTCTCAGGTTTTCTTCCCCGGCCGCAGTGAGAAGGCCGTATTTCCATATCTCTGGTTCATTCAATGAAAACTGGAGGAGGTTTTCAAAATCATCTTCCTGTATGGCCCGAAGAAGAACACGACCATTTTCCAAAACAGGCTGTAGTTGAAATATGTCATTTGCCATGGCAGATATTATTTTAGTAATGAATAATTTTTTTTTACCATAACTTCAAACTTACAAAAACAACGACTTATGAGATCAGAAACAAAAATCATCGGCACCGTTGTCTTCACGATGGTCCTTTTTACTGCTGCCATCGCACAGAAACCAAACCCTTCTTCATCCTTTGAAATAAAACTGGCGCCTGAAAATGATAGCTGGCATATACAGGGCCATATGCGTGTGCTCAACAGAACCGGCAAACCCATAGCTATTTATCAAAATGCCTATCGCGCTATACCCGCCGATCCTGAAACGCAGGCCCGCCAATACCTTACCGACAACAAAACATTATTGGGCCTTTCTGTTTCCGACATACAAAATCTCCGGCTGCATGTAACAAAAAATAATGATGGCGGAAAAGTAGTGCGGCTTCGCCAGACCTGGAAGGGCCTTCCCGTTAACAATAATGCAGAGATCACCATTCATATTACTCCTGATAATATGGTTGATTTTGTAATGAACGGGTTTGTATATGGCATCACACTTCATGATGTCACACCGGCAATTACTGCTGCCACGGCAAGGCAGCAGGTCATGAATCAGTTGCTGGTTACGGGACCTGTTATCGATGAAACAAACAACCTCATGCTGCTGCATTACCAGGATACAGATTATCTTGTTTACAGGATCCATTTCAATTCCGATAATCCCTTGGGCGATTGGGAAGCTTATGTAGATGCTAAAACCGGGGCGCTTATAAAAGCGGAAGATATTGCCTGTTACCACCAATCAAAAAAAGAAAAGAAAGAACCTCTGCCGCTTAAAAAACCATACAGGGTTACTGTTGCCGGCACCGGAAATGTTTTTGACCCCGACCCGCTCACTACTGCACTGGCGGCCTATGGCGGTTCCTATGTGGATGGCAATGATGCCAATACTCCTGTTCTTACCGCCCAGCTCAAAAGTGTCACGCTCCCGGATATTACTTTGTCTGCCGGCATCTACTCACTCGTAGGCCCGTATGCTGAGATCAGGGATTTTGAAGCGCCCAATAAAGGATTGTTTACACAGGCAAGTTCAGTATTTGCTTATGACCGCAATCCTGATAACTTCGAAGCAGTCAATTGTTATTATCATATTGATGCGATGATGCGTTACCTCAATACAACGCTTGGTTTAAGCATCATGCCTTACCAGTATTCCGGGGGTGTACGTTATGACCCTTCGGGTCTGAGCGGCGCAGACAATTCTCATTACTTGTCTGCTTCCGGTCAACTGGCATTTGGTGAAGGGGGTGTTGATGACGGGGAGGATGCGGACGTAATCATCCATGAGCTTGGACATGGCCTGCACGATTGGGTTACTTCCGGAGGATTATCGCAGGTAAATGGATTAAGTGAAGGATGTGGCGACTATTTGGCCGGTTCCTACAGCCGCTTCAAAGGATACTGGGTACCTGCCAATACTGCCTATCACTGGACCTTTAACTGGGATGGCCATAATCCCTTTTGGGGCGGAAGGATTCTGAATTATGCAGCGGTATACCCGGGAGGGCTTACGGGTTCTATTCATACGGATGGGCAGATTTGGGCAACAGCTATGATGAAAATTTGGGATGATATTGGGAGGCAAAAAGCGGATAGGGTATTCTGGAGAGGATTGGATCTCACCAATAGTACGAGCAACCAGAATGATGCCGCAAATGCCGTTTATCAGGTTGCAGCTACTTTAGGTTATACTAATGCTGAAAGGCTTGCCATCCATACACGGTTTACAGCGGCCGGGTATACTCTGCCCGCTTTTGTACTATTACCTGTAAAGCTTATTTCCTTTGAAGCAAAGAAAACAGGCAGGCAAACCCGGGTGACCTGGAAAACCGCCACTGAAGAAAACACTACTTCATTTATAGTTGAAAGATCAGCCGACGGCAATAATTTCTTCCCGGTAGGCACTGTCACAGCAGCAGGCAATTCCATCAGCGAAAAAAGTTATTCGTTTACAGATGCCGGTCCCTTAAAAGGCAATAACTTTTATCGCCTTAAAACCATTAACCAGGATGGTTCTGCAACATACTCTGCAATTGCGCTCGTGTTTTTTACAGGAGAAACCCTGCTGCAGGTATTCCCCAACCCGGTACACCATACACTTACTATAAAAAATAATTTTAGTAATGGTACATTGGCCCTGTATGATGTAAGCGGGAACCGTGTATTCAGCCAAAATATTATTCGCGGCAACAACAGCAACAGTGTAAGTATCAAATTACCGGAGCTTGCTGCTGGGGTTTATCTGGTTAAGCTGAATGCGGATGGTCAAATGATACAGGGAACGATAGTGAAAGAGTGAAAAAAATTATTCGGCTATTAATAAAAGAGTGGCCTAACCGGTTACTCTTTTTATTTCCGCTCCCAATTTTCTCAATCTGCCATCCATATCCTGGTAACCCCGGTCGATCTGTTCAATGTTTTGAATGATGCTTTTTCCACCGGCACTGAGCGCAGCAATCAATAATGCCACCCCGGCGCGGATATCAGGAGAACTCATCGTAATACCCCTCAACGGCTGTTCCCGGTCGAGGCCGATCACAACGGCCCGGTGCGGATCACATAAAACGATCCTCGCTCCCATGTCAATTAATTTATCCACGAAGAACAAGCGGCTCTCAAACATTTTCTGGTGGATCAAAACAGAACCTTTGGCCTGGATGGCGGTAACGAGGACAATGCTCAATAAATCCGGGGTAAAACCAGGCCAGGGATGATCATAGATCGTCATAACAGATCCGTCCAAAAAAGTTTGTATCTCATAACTTTCCTGCGCGGGTATATGAATATCATCACCGTTAAAATTCAGCCGGATTCCCAGTTGCTGAAATTTTTCGGGGATGATACCAAGATGTTCAATGCCTGCTCCTTTTATGGTAATATCACTTTGCGTCATGGCTGCGAGACCAATAAACGAGCCCACTTCGATCATATCAGGAAGGATCCGGTGTCCGGTTCCTCCGAGATCAGTGACGCCTTCAATGGTAAGCATATTGCTGCCGATACCGGATATTTTTGCACCCATCCTGTTCAGCATCTTGCATAGTTGCTGAACATACGGTTCACAGGCTGCATTGTAAATGGTGGTTGTTCCTTTTGCCAATACGGCTGCCATGATGATATTGGCGGTACCGGTTACCGAAGGTTCGTCTAATAAAAGATCAGCTCCTTTTAATCCGGGCGTTTCCATATGAATGAAACCATCAGCTTCATTATAAATGAATTTTGCGCCCAATTTTTCAAAACCGGTAATATGTGTATCTAATCTCCGTCTTCCTATTTTATCTCCCCCCGGTTTTGGAATAAATGCTTTTTGAAATCTTGCCAGCATCGGTCCTGCCAGCATCACCGAACCCCGAAGTTTGCCGCTTTTCTTTTTAAAGACTTCGCTGTGCAGGTAATCCATATTTACGTCATCGGCACGGAAACTGCAGGTGTCGCGGCTGATCCTGTCCACTTTCACATTCATCTCTCCCAGCAATTCAATCAGTAAATTCACATCAATGATGTCGGGTATATTGGAGACCGTGATTTTTTCGCGAGTCAGTAAAACGGCACTGATGATCTGCAATGCTTCATTCTTGGCGCCCTGTGGAATGATGTCGCCCCGGAGTCTTTTGCCGCCTTTTACTTCGAAGGAATGCATGTTTGTTTCCTGGTTTATTAGTTTATTGGTTTATTGGTTATCATGCTTATTGCTGCAAAATAACTACAAAGGGAATATACAGGAGAATAAAAATGGTTGATCAGCAGACCCGATCAACCAATAATAATATACCAATTAACTAATAAACTTAATACCTTTTCTTCTTAAACCCGCTTCCGCCCCCACGGTTGTCTCGTCCATCATTGCGATGAGATCCCCCGCCTCTTTGCTGGTATTTACCGCCGGAACCGCCACGTTTGCCATAACCTCCGCGATCGCGGTTTTCCTGTTGCGGACGGAATGCTTTTACGTATGGCGTATTGGTGAAAGTGAGTTGCCCGTCCGTGATTCCCGATAATTCACTTTGTATCGCATCGTCATGAACAATTTCTTTGTGCCAGTTATTATAGGCCAGTTTCATGTAGTAAGCCACGGCATTGGCAAAGCCCAGTCTTTTTTCAGGATTCTCTTCTTTTAATGCTTTATCTATAATTACTTCCAGGTTTTTACCCAGGTGTAAAAGACGGGGATGACGTTTGGGATAAGGAAGGGGATCGGGTTTGGCCCGCAGCGTTTCCCGGGTAGGGATCGGGTAAGGAGATTTTACATCCAGTTTAAAATCGGAGATCAGGAAGAGGTGGTCCCAGAGCTTATGACGGAAATCTTCCACATTTTTTAAATGGGGATTCAAAAAACCCATCAGTTCAATGGCAGCCTGGGCATTCCGCTGGCGGCGCTCGGGTTCTTCAATGGACAGAATGTGTTCGATCATCTTCTGCACATGCCTTCCGTATTCCCGCATCACTAATTGATTTCTTGTGGTGTTGTACTCCATATTATCTATCTGCATATGGGCAAATGTAGAGAAAGAAACCGGAAATTGGAAACGGTATAACTTGAATCTTGAGTCTTGAATCTTGAGTCTTGAGTCTTTTTCTTGCTAAAAGACTCAAGACTCAAGATTCAATATATCAAGGCTCAGGTATTTGGTCTCCGTAGGAGGCATAAAGAAAGGGGCCCCGAACCAAGGCCCCTTTTACAAGCCACCATCCTCTTCCACCTAAGAGGTCGTTCAAAAAAGTTGACCGGCACCGTTCATATGGCCGCTATTTCCATCGTCCACAAGCCCTGAATATTTTTATTCAGGGAGGGACAGGATAAAGTTTTCCGGTGGAAATATTATCAAATATGATACCAACTCCCCCGATCCGGAATTTGATAACATTATTTTGCTGTTTTCCGTCATCCGAAACAGCCATGACCATTTTTGGAATACAGGGGAAAAAGAGAGGAGTAAAACATGGTCACGGTTTCTTTTTCTCTTGTATCAACAGGAATAAAAATATACCGCCTGGATCAATCAAACAATAGTAAATGGCAGCCGTATAAACCGGCTTTTTGTTTCAGCATTTACAACATTTTACAAAGACCATTTACGGCGTAACTAAAGCAGGCAACCAATACCTTTGCCGTTACGGCTATTCAAAATAAAAACCATTTGAAATGCCGGCCGGCAAGTATGAAAATTGCGGTCAATACCAGATTCCTGCTCCCTGATTACCTGGAAGGGTATGGATATTTTATTGATGAATCATTCAAACGCATTACAGCTGATCATCCTGAACACGAGTTCATTTTTATTTTCGACCGTCCCTTTGATAAGCGTTTTATATACGGGAAAAATGTAACAGCAGTGGTAACCGGTCCGCCGGCCAGGCATCCCCTGCTCTGGAAGTATTGGTATGATGTAAAAATTCCAGCGGTGCTGAGAAAATACAAAGCCGATATTTTTGTATCCTGTGACGGGTTCTGCTCTTTACGGACTAAAACACCCCAGTGTCTTGTATTGCATGACCTTGCTTTTCGGCATTATCCTTCTTTCATTAAAAGATCACACCTTTTATTTTATAAAAAATACACCCCGAAATTCCTGGAGAAAGCAGGATCCATTGCCACGGTGTCGGAGTTTTCAAAAAAAGATATAGAGACGCATTATAACATTGAACCCGGAAAGTACGATGTGGTCTATAGTGCAGCCAAAGAAATTTTTCACCCGGCCGTTGAAGAAGAAAAAGCAGCGATAAAAAACAAATACACAGAAGGGAAAGAATATTTTTTATATGCCGGGGCCATTCATCCGCGTAAAAACCTGATGAATTTACTGAAGGCATTTTCTTTTTTCAAGAAAAGGCAGCAAACGAATATGAAATTACTGCTTACGGGAAGACTGGCCTGGAAATATGAATCATTTACCGAAAGCCTCCGGAGCTATAAGTACAGGAACGATGTGGTGATGACAGGATATTTACCAGAAAAGGAATTGGTAAACATAATGGGTGCTGCTTATGGATTGATCTATCCTTCTTTGCTGGAAGGTTTTGGTGTGCCGGTGCTTGAAGCCATGCGGTCGGATGTACCGGTGATCACATCTTCGGGAACTTCCATGCAGGAAATTGCCATGGATGCAGCTTTGTTTGCCGATCCAACCAGTCCGGATGACATAGCCGCCAAAATGATGATGCTGTATAAAGATGAAAAACTCCGGAAGCAGTTGATCGAAAAAGGCCGCGGAGTCGCCGGGCTGTATAGCTGGGATAAAACCGCTGATCTGCTCTGGAAGACTATCCTCAAAGCCATTCTATAATCATTGTGTTCTTATCTTTGCCTCCCTTTAATACAAATTATGAGCAAATCAACCATAACCATTGATGTGAACATGAATGAGAGCAGGATCCCCGACTCCATTACATGGAATGCTTCTGATACCGGTACAGAAAATGCACAAAAAGCAAAAGCCCTGATGCTTTCGTTCTGGGATGGCGCCGAAAAAGCGGCTTTACGGATTGACCTGTGGACCAAAGACATGATGGTGGATGAAATGGCGGATTTTTTTTACCAGACCCTGATGACGATGGCGGACACCTACGGAAGGGCCACCAAATACAATGAAGAAATGGAGGAGATGAAAAAATTTGCGAAAGATTTTTATACGAAATTCAGGGAAAGACAGTTGAATGAAAATAAAGCAGACTGAGTTTGAGTCGGGAGCCTGTAGTCAGGAGTCTTTAGTCGTTATTCAGCACAATTGTTTGAATAGTTTTTAGGGCTCTGAAAAAAATAGAGTGGCTGCCCGCAGGTATGAACCTTGTGCTTTAATCTATCGTAGTGTCCTTTGTGGTTCGTCGTGTCCTTTGTGTTCCAGAAATTCAGGAGCACAAAGAACACTAAGCAACACGAAGGACACAACGAAATTCAGTTAGATTTTAACAGGCCGATAGTCACTAAAAATAATTAACAACCTATCAATTTTTAGTTATGAGCTTAGAACAAAAAATAATGACCGAATTGAAAGCGGCCATGCTGGCCAAAGATGAAGCCGCATTAAGAAGTCTTCGTGAAGTAAAGGCGGCGATACTGCTGGCAAAAACTTCTGAAGGAGCTACGGGCGAACTGAAAGAAGAAGAGGAAATAAAGCTGCTGCAGAAATTAGTGAAACAAAGGAAAGATTCATTGGAAATATACCAGCAGCAGAACCGCCCCGACCTGGCTAAAAAAGAAGAAGAGGAGATTGCGATCATATCAAAATTTTTACCCCAACAAATGTCCGTTGAAGAAGTAAAAGCCGAGCTGGTAAAAATAATTGCGGCCACCGGCGCCAGTTCACCGGCTGATATGGGTAAAGTGATGGGTGCTGCTACGAAACAACTGGCAGGCAGGGCGGATGGAAAGACCATTTCCGGTTTGGTTAAAGAGTTGTTATCAAAAAGCTGAAAGTTCAAGGTTTAAGGTTTAAAGTGGTTTCGTATAGAAATAACCTGAAACATCTGACGTTTTCCATTGGAATTACTTTGGAAAACCCCCAACAAACAAATGCTACTTGATCTTATTTATGCCGTTATCATTGTACTGGCCGTATTCCAGGGCTACCGCCGTGGGCTCATAGTAGGATTATTTTCATTGGTTGCAGTTATTATTGGTCTGGCAGCGGCGATGAAACTTTCTATTGTAGCAGGGAAATATATTGGCAAAGTCATTAAGATTTCGGACGAATGGTTGCCTGTCATTTCTTTCGCTGTCGTTTTCCTCTTGTTCATTTTACTGATCCGCCTCGCAGCCCGGGTCATTGAAAAAACCATCGAGATCGCGATGCTGGGATGGGTCAATAAGATCGGGGGGATTATTTTTTTTGCTGCCATTTATACACTTGTTTTCAGCGTGGTCCTGTTTTATGCAGAACAAATGAAATGGATTCAGCCGGAAACGATCAAAAAGTCTGTTACCTATTCTTTTGTACAGCCCTGGGGGCCCAAAGCCATCAACGGTTTTGGATCCATCATACCTTTTTTTAAAGACATGTTCGGGGAACTGGAACAATTCTTTGATGGTCTTGCGAAAAGCATTTCCTCCATATAATTATTTATTCCGAAGAATTTGTTAAGCCGTATAAAGGCCGGGCATGATGAAGAAAGGATTGAATGACCCGGTGTTTATAAACTGTTATTTATTCCTGCAGCCAATGAAGAAAAAGACCACTGGTTTATTTTTTGCTGGCAATTCTTCTTAAATTAGTGAAAATTCCAGGCCCTTTTATCACCATTAAAACTATTTCTATGCGCCGGTTTATTTTACCCGTCATGACGCTGGTATTATTATTTACCTGCCTGATTCAGCAACCCGTTTTCTCCCAGATCCTTTACAAAGTGAATTTCCACGATAAGAACAATGCTCCCTATGACGGATTGCTGGTGTATTTCAACGAAAGCCGCAGTTATCTGCGGATCAGTTATTACACAACGGATAAAAGGTACCATGTGGTGAACGTGGATTATAAATCATCTACCGGGTCCTACCCTGATGGTTCATCTTATTTCTTTATGTCGGGCTCCAATCCGCGATTCATCACAGATGTGTCAAAGGACCAGCAATATAACCCCGACCATTTTATCTGGAGAAAGAGCCGGGGACAGCAAAACTGGAATATGCCATCCACCACGGACGATCCGCAACTTAAAATAGAAAATGAGATCCCCGTTGATTCCTTTTACCAGATGAGCCCGAGTGTGGTTTCGGAAACTTTTCTGCGCCGGTATTTCTGGAACAATGAGCCTGATTTTCTTTCCCTGAAAAAATTATGCGGACTGGTTGATATGCCGGTGAATCCGGTAACAACTTCATCCGCCAGACTCCACCTGATCGTTGTTGCCAATACGCTGATCGGCGATATAGGAGCCGGTTGTGCGGCAGACCGGGATAAACTGGATTATGAATTCAAAGGCATAGCCGAAGCCCTGGGCATAGGCTACCAGAAATATATCGTGGATGGGAATAATTTTAATAAGACTTCGGTTCAAAATACATTGAGAAAAGTGCAGCCCGGTATCAGCGATATTATTGTATTTGTGTACCGGGGACATGGCTTCCGCTGGGATAATCAAACCGATGCTTACCCGATGATGGACCTGAGAACTTCCAGTTATATGTCCATAGACCAAAGTACTTCATTGGGCTTAAGCGCCGTTTATAATACCCTGAAAAATAAAGGAGCCCGGCTAAATATCGTACTGGCAGATTGTTGTAATAATAATGTAGGCATCAACCAGACCACCACGGCCAGTTTTCTGAATTCACAGTCTGACAACAAACCTGACATTAATAAACTGAAAAAACTGTTTGTTACTTCCCGGGGAAACCTGATCTCTGCCGCTGCGCATTCCGGTGAATACTCCTGGTCAAATCCATTCGGTGGATTTTTTACACTGAGTTTTATCCAGGCCATGAAGGAAAAGATCAGCTATTTCAA
>CAZQGZ010000043.1:0-21341 GCA_964592935.1 uncultured Chitinophaga sp.
CGGCTTACCTGTCTGCCCTGGGATGGTGAGAAAGGTGGTGTATTGGTATTGAATGTGCGGGATACCATAAATCTCAATGCCGATATTGATGTTAGCGGAAAAGGTTTCCGGGGAGGAAATGATCCCTATACCAATCCTTCGTCTTTTTATTGCAATGAAAATAATTTCTTTTACCCGCCCAACCCTGACCTGGCATCTGAAAAGGGAGAAGGCATAGCTCTTCTCTCCTCTTCCAAATCATTTGGCAAAGGAGCTAATGCCAACGGAGGCGGAGGCGGCAACTCACATAACTCCGGTGGAGGCGGCGGAAGTAATGCTGCGGCCGGCGGTTTCGGGGGATATAATTTTGAAGGAACTCCCTGTACCAATGCCCCCTTTGATAACCGGGGAATCGGAGGAATCGGGCTCACTTATAGTACAACTGCCAATAAAATATTTATGGGTGGCGGTGGTGGCGCCGGTCATAGCAACAATCCTGAAGCTTTTGTAGCCAAAGGCGGCAATGGCGCCGGTATTATTATTATCATGGCTGATAAATTAAAATCAAACGGCAAAAAGATCATCAGCAATGGTAATGATGCACCGGGTTGCGGAACAACCGGAGTCGGATGCCACGAAGGAATGGGTGGCGGAGGCGCCGCCGGAACTATTTTAATGAAAGTAAATACTTATCTCGATAATAATTCCGTCGAAGCAAAAGGGGGCAAAGGTGCTGATATGACTGCAGCCGGTTTCTTACGGGTTGGCCCCGGCGGCGGCGGCAGCGGAGGAATACTCTGGTTATCCAATTCATCATTACCGTCGGCCGTTACCTATGTAAATAGTGGCGGAAGCAATGGCGTTACTACTGCTTATAGCAACAGTCCTTTTGGCGCTACGGCCGGTGCAAACGGAAACAGTTTACTGAATCTTCAGATGCCGGTAGACAATTCTCTTTTCAGATCCACTTTTGATTCGGCCAAACTGAATATAACCGTTATCTCCTGTACGGTCTTCCGGTTTACGGGCTTAACGAACGTGGACACCCTGCAAATTGTAAAATGGCAATGGAATTTTGGGGACGGCACTGTTGATAGTGTAAAGAATGTGGTCCATGAATATGTCTCACCCGGTGTGTATCCTGTTACTTTAATTGCTACAGATGCCTATGGTTGTGTAGCCACTTTTAAAGTTGATATGATCATTCATTGCCGCTGTGAAGAAATAAAAATTACAAGTCCCAACCCCGCCACCGACCGGATTACGGTCAGCGGGTTGGGTTGCGGCGTCAATACCCTGGTACTTTATAATATGCTGGGCCAAAAGATCACCGAACTGAGCGGCGATCATTCATCGGAAACCATCCTGGTGGGACACCTGCCCAAAGGGATGTATATCGTTAAAGTGATCAATAAGGATAAAGTGGTGGCGAATTTAAAAGTGGTGAAGATGTAGTGTAACGGACCGCTATTAAAATTTATTTAATAGTCATAAGAAGTGTAATGACGTGTTTGTTGAACCCGAATCCCTGCATTTTTTCTACATGGAATATCAATTTTTTCTTTTCACCACAAATAACAGCAAATCCTTCTCCCCTTCCCTCTTTGTACTGTATGGCTGAAAACCGGCTTTCAGTAAAACTTTCTGAGAATCCGTGTTGGGGGTTTCGGTAACTCCATATATCTCGGGCACCGAATAATTTTTCATAAAATAATCCAGCCCTGCTTTGGCCAGTTCTGTGGCATAACCTTTTCCCCAGTTCTCCGGGAGCAATGAATAACCCAATTGTATTTTCCCGGGTTCACCCGGTAGCGGGATGATGGCAAAAGACCCGGCAAATTTCATATTTGCTTTTTCCATCACGGCCCATCTGCCTCCATGCGGGTTATCTTCATAAGCGGCAATATTTTCCAGCAGGAACTGATCACTTTCCTCTTTGGTATTCACCGCGCGGATATATTGCATGACGGATTTGTTGCCCGTCAGCAAAAAAAGATTGTCCTTATCTTTTTCTGTAAACTGCCGGACGATCAGTCGGTCTGTTTCAAAAATAATAATCATAAAAGGCCTCCCCAATCCCCTCCGCAGGAGGGGTTTACGGTCGTTTATAATTTGTGATAACAAAACATAATAATAACTCAAAATTTCGTACGCTTAATAATCTGTGCTTTTCCGTGGAATCCGTGGTCAAACTGTACCCATACATTGCCGCAGGCAATCAATTCATATTTAATTTTTTTCGTGTTAATTCGTGTGCATTCGTGGCCAAAACTGTATTCATTCTTTGCCAAAGGCAATCCAATTTATATTCAATTGTATTCATTCGTGTTATTCCTGCCATTCGTGGCCAAAACTGTATTCATTCATTGCCAAAGGCAATCCAATTTATATTTAATTGTATTCATTCGTGTTAATCGTGCCATTCGTGGCCAACATATATTTTAATTCCTGCAATAAGCAAAATCATCCAAATTTTCTTATTTTACAAAAAATATTCAGCATGCCCGGTGAACCACCCGATGTGCTATTAGAATTTGCAATTAATTTATTCAGGCAGGGACACTCTGCAGATGAAATTACCACGCGGCTACGTAATAAAGGGGCTGAAGATAACCTGTTGCAGCAAGCCCTGGCAGAAATAAAAAGACTGCGCATTACAAGGCAAAGAAACAATGGTTTTATCTGGTGCAGTATCGGGACTGTTTTGCTGGTAACCGGTTGCCTGCTTACCATAATGCTTCATATCAACGGGCAGAATATCCGCCTGGTCATGTATAGCCTCACCAGCATTGGCATAATTATTATAATGAAAGGATTAAAAGATGTATTTGGCTGGTAACCGCGCAGGGTTTCGAACCTGTATTCCGTCTCCTGCAAATCAACAGGAAAATTTATTCTCTCAGACTCTTCCCCCACTAGCCACTCGCCATTCCCCACCCCCCTCTACTTATGTATCTCCGATGTAAAATGAAACTCAATCTCGGGGTTATTATTCCTTTCCGTATTCAAAAACCATTCGCTCTGGGCCAGGTACACCATATGCCCGTCTTTATCGGCACCAATATTCGCCTGTTTGAATTTGGCAAAATCCTGCAATTTCTTCGGGTCCTTGCTGGTGAGCCAGCAGGCTTTATAAAATGGCAGGCTGTTAAAAACGACTGACGCACCGTATTCATGCAGGAGCCGGTATTGAATAACTTCAAACTGAAGTTCTCCCACACAGCCGATTATTTTTTTGTGGCCGCCAAACTGGGTGAATAACTGCGCCACACCTTCATCGGTGAGTTGCAGCAATCCTTTCTCCAGTTGTTTGGTCTTCATCGGATCTTTATTCTGCACTTCTTTAAAAATTTCCGGGGAGAATGAAGGAATACCGGTGAAATAAAAATCCTCTCCTTCAGTCAGGGTATCTCCTATCTTGAAATTACCCGTATCAAATAATCCCACCACATCGCCTGCATAGGCATCTTCAATGATGCTTTTATCTCTTGCCATGAAAGAATACGGATTGCTGAAGCGGACATCCTTATCCAGGCGGACATGATGAAAATATTTATTGCGTTCAAATTTTCCGGAACAAACCCGGAAAAAAGCGATCCGGTCGCGGTGCTTGGGGTCCAGGTTGGCATGGATCTTAAAAACAAACCCGCTCATGGTATCTTCCTCCACATTCACATCCCGTAATGTTGTATGCCGGCTTCGGGGTGTCGGTGCAATGCGGATAAAAGTGTCGAGCATTTCCTTTACGCCAAAATTGTTGATGGCGCTGCCAAAAAATACCGGCGCTACTTTACCGGCCAGGTAATCCTCCACTTTCAATTGACCATGCACCCCATCCACCAGTTCCACATCTTCCCTTAACTGTCCGGCATCTTTTTCACCCAGTTTATCATCCAGTACATCATCCTGCAGATCTGAAATGGAAATCACATTTTCATCCGCTGCTTTTGTACCCGCCGTAAACAACAATAAATTTTTATCATGCAGGTTGTAAACGCCCTTGAACTCCTTGCCGCTGTTGATGGGCCAGGTCATCGGGTGCAGGTGAATGGATAATTCTTTTTCTATTTCTTCCAGCAGGTCAAACCGGTTCTTGCCGTCGCGGTCCATTTTGTTGATGAAAACGATCACCGGGGTATCGCGCATCCGGCAGACTTCCATCAGTCTTCTTGTTTGTTCCTCTACGCCATTCACGCTATCTACAACAAGAATAACACTGTCAACCGCCGTGAGTGTACGGTAAGTATCTTCTGCAAAATCCTTGTGACCGGGCGTATCGAGCAGGTTGATGAGCACTTTGTTGTATTCAAAACTCATGACCGATGTGGCAACCGAAATTCCACGTTGCCTTTCGATCTCCATGAAATCGCTGGTAGCGAATTTTTTGATCTTATTGCTTTTTACCGCACCGGCAACCTGTATGGCTCCGCCAAATAAAAGAAACTTTTCTGTCAATGTTGTTTTACCCGCATCGGGGTGTGAGATGATGGCGAAGGTTTTGCGGCGTGCTATTTCATTGTGATACTTCATAACGCTGACAAATGGGTCATATCAGTCAAATTCATGCTCAAACAGATTCTCTTTACTTGAACTATCAACCCTTATGACCAATATGACTAACTGTTTTTCTTTGGGCGGCAAAGGTAAGGAGAAACACGCTGCATACTCCCCGTCAGCAGTTGCAAACCTCCGATAAATCGGAGCAAACTCTGACGGCGGTTATAAATCGAAGAAGATTAAAAAAAATTCCCGAAGCCGGCTACCTAAGACAGATACGAAACATATGCTTATTTTAACCGGGGGCTCATTAAACTAATTATCAACAGGTAATTTCACCTGAAAGGCATTACCGGGATAACTGATTGTGATTGACCCGGAGGATCATCATATGAAATAAACCTGTTTCTCTTAATTTTACTGCAATGCCTGCTGTCCGCTACCAGGTTTATGTTATTGAATTATCCAAACGGGTATTTACCGAAAATGCCAGGTTTCGTAATGCAAATCCGCAGTTCAACGGCGTACTGGAATGTCTTTATGTAGGTATGACAAGTAAGACTCCGAAAGAAAGATTCAAACAACATAAGACCGGGGCAACCAGTAAAAAAGGTCACAATATTTCATCAGGTATTGTCCGGAAATATGGTATGTACCTTCGTCCCAGCTTATACGATCATATTGGCCCGTTCAGATCAAGGGCTGAAGCCCTGAACATGGAAGAAAAACTGGCGCGGGAATTACGAAGACGCAGATATGCAGTATGGTTCAATTGATTTTTCACAACCCGGCTCACAAACCCGGACAGAGCCATCGGCAGTTTTGAGAAGTAATGCCTTCAGGACACCCGGAACTGTAAATTTTTTCCTGCCGGGTATTTTGCGGTTTTACCTGTTAATTTTCCGCCAAATATTTTTATAAGTCCCTCATGAACTTTTTGGATCCAAAAGCATTATAGTATGAAATGCCTTATTAATCAATTTTAAACAGCCACATCCATGAAACGGGCTTTAATTCTTTTTTTTATTTTATTTGTTTCACAAATCTCCGATGCCCAAAACACCGGAAGCATTACAGGTATTGTGATCGATAAATCCACCCAACAACCCCTTGAAGGTGCATCCGTAAAACTGGATGGAACTTCAAAAGGGGCTATAGCAGACAGTTTGGGTAAATTCAGGCTGACCAATATCCCCGTAAAAAGTTACAACCTTGAAATCAGCAAAGTGGGTTATAAAACAATTACCCTGTACAATATTGTTATCACCAGCGGAAATGAAAATAACTATACCGCCGAACTGGAACTTAGTGTCACGGCATTGACCGAAGTAATCATCAAAACCAATAAAAGAACCGTACGGGCGGCGACCCTGGAAACACCCCTGAGTGTGCAGCGGCTCACCACCGAAGAGATCAAAAGCAATCCGGGCGGTAATTTCGATATCAGCAAAGTCATTCAAACCCTGCCCGGCGTAGGCGGAGGTCAGCAGGGCGGCAGTTTCAGGAATGATATCATTATCCGGGGCGGGGCTCCCGGTGAAAATGTATTTTATTTAGATGGTATTGAAGTGCCGGTCATTAATCACTTTCAGACACAGGGCAGCAGCGGCGGACCGCAGGGAATTTTGAACGTCAGTTTTATTGAAGACGTTAAACTCAGTTCATCTGCCTTTGATGCCCGCTATGACAACGCATTAAGTTCCGTATTCCAGTTTAAACAGAAAAATGGCAACCCCAACCAATTCCAGGGTAATGCCAGGCTGAGTGCAACAGACGCTTCATTAACCATGGAGGGTCCCCTGTCAAAAAACAGGAAAACCACTTTCCTGGCATCGGCACGTCGTTCATACCTGCAGTTATTGTTTAAGGCGCTTGATCTGCCGATCCGTCCCAACTACTGGGACTTCCAGGCAAAAATCACACACCAGGTCAATAAAAAAACAACTCTTACTTTCCTGGGCATAGGTGCTATTGACGAATTCCGTTTTGAAGCTCCTAAAGATGCCACCCCGGAAAAAATATATACTATCAACTCCAATGTAATAGTCAATCAGTGGAATTATACGATCGGGGCTTCCCTGAAAAAAATCATTCCCAATGGATATTGGAACCTGGCCTTAAGCCGTACTGATTTTAACAACGATATTGAAAAGCATGAGGACAACCAAAACCCGACGGAGGCCAATAAGTCGCTGGACATTGTAAGTGCAGAAAAAGAAACCAAGCTCCGGTTTGATGTAAATAAGAACCGCAGGGGTTGGAAGACAGCCTATGGCTTTTCCGCTCAACTGGCTGATTATTCAAACACAACTTTTAGTGTAATCCGTAAAGAAATCCGTGATAATGGAGGCATAATTGTACAACCAGCCGTTGTTTCTAATTTCATCAGCCCTTTAAAAAATTTTGTAAGATGGGGAGCCTTTGTTCAGGCCGGTAAACGTTTTGCCGCAAACCGCCTGGGCATCAGCGCCGGCATCCGCACCGATATGAACACTTTTACGGAGGATGGCATGAACGGTTTACAAACCCTGTCGCCCCGCATTTCATTCAGTTATGTACTGGCCGATAAATGGACCTGGAATTCTTCCGCAGGTATTTATTATAAAATCCCGCCTTATACCATTCTCGGGTTTGCTGATAATAATAATGTGCTGGTCAACAAAAACGCCAGGTACCAGCGAAGTACCCATTACACGACCGGGTTTGAATTTTTGCCCAATGACGGATTACGTTTCACCCTGGAAGGCTTTTATAAACAATATAGCCAGGTGCCCGTATCAAACCGTAATGGCATTTCCCTGGCAAACCTGGGAACAGATTTTACCCTGCTCGGCAACGAAGCTGTAACCACGAATGGAAAGGGGAAAACGTACGGTATTGAATTCTTTGCACAAAAAAAACTCACCGGGAAATTCTTCGGTATTTTATCTTACACTTTTTACCGGAGTCTTTATTCCGGCAGGGATGGGAAATATATTGCCAGCAGCTGGGATAACCGGCATTTGCTGAGTGTTACCTGGGGTTATAAATTTCCACGAAACTGGGAGCTTGGATTAAAGTTCCGTTACCAGGGCGGCTCGCCTTTTACCCCCTTTGATGAAACACTATCCAGGTTAAATTATTTATCCCAGGGTGTGGGCACTCTAAACTACACTCAATTAAATACGAACCGGCTTACCGGATTCAACAGCAGCGATGTGCGTATCGACAAAAAATGGAACCTCCGGAAAACAACCATTGACTTGTTTTTGGATGTCACTAACTGGTATGCAGCCAGGAACCCTGCGATACCAGAATATACTTTTAAAAGAAATGCGGCCAATACCGCTTTTGAAACAACAGATGGGTTACCGGTCAAACCCGATGGCAGTAATGCAATTCCTGCAAGGGTAAAAAATGATGACCCGTTCGTAACGCCAACTATAGGATTTATTATTGAGTTTTGACAAAAAATACAAGCAGGAAAATGATTGACCACTGTAAGATCATTTTCCGGGTGTGCGCCTGAACCCCCGGTAGTAATTTATTTTTTTATTCTTATCAAATTTTATCTCGATCCTTTCCTGCTGAAAAGAGGCACCATCCGGGTATTCGTTACCATAAACAATAGCTGTGACAATCCCCCCAATGGTTTTTATTTCTACAGGGGCAGTCATTTCAAACTTGTTTTTTGGATGAGCCTTCCAGAAATTTTTATCGCTTCGTGTAATTATACTCTTTGGAATGTTTCTCAGGTATTTCATATACACTTTTACCGTATCGGCAAAATATTGTTCCGCCGAATCCGCTTTATGTTCATTCCGGAGGCGGAATAATTCATGTATGATCTTAAGCTCCGGTCCTTGTTGTTTTTTCCCGGGTTGAGGATCCCCGGTCATCATGAAAGATAATATGAAGAGCAAAATAAAATTCATAAAAAACATCCTGGCCGGGCCTGTTGTTTATCCACCGGTCTTATAGATCCTACCCATCATTTCATAAATATCCGGGTGATTGGCTTTTAACTGACCCGGTTGTTCAAAAAAATATTCAGAGACGACGGCAAAAAATTCCACAGGGCTTGTGACTCCATACATATCAATATCCGATCCGTACATTTTCATCCGGCTGATCGTTGATTCCATCATTTGTTTCCATGGTTCTTTGTATTTCCGCTCCAGTATAATATCCGGAACACCATCCATCGTACCGTCCATCTTATCGATCAGGTGTACAAATTCATGAATGGCTGTATTGCGGGCATCCTGCTCATTGATAAATCCCTGCCTTAATTGCCATTTCGTAAGCACCATCACATGTTGCATGGCCCCGCTGCCAACCATGCCCGCGATCGGGCGGTCAGGGCCTGCCTGGTCAAAATCTTCATTAAATGCACCGGGGTACAATAATACTTCATGCAGGTTGATATATTGCCAGTCGCTGATGGCAAATACCGGGATGATGGCTCCCGAAGCGATCAATAGCCTGTCAAGATCCTCCACCTCGGCATTGACGCCGGTTATTCTCACGGCCGATAAAAATTGCCCGATCCTTTTTTCAAACTTCGTTTTTCCTTCCTCATCCAGTTGCCGGTAAAATTTTACATAGTCAGCCAGCAATTCCTGGTAATTCTCCGGCAGGGAAGGAACTTCCTTAACGATACTTATTTTATAGGCAAGCACGATAACGATCACAACCACGATAAAAGCGATCAAACCCTGCCAGACAGTGAACATCATGGCATGAAGTTAACCAGGATTTTTTTATCCACAACCGATGACAGCAACCGGTCAAATGATATTTGGGAATGATAAAAATTCCATTTACATTTAGCTCTTGCATCCTGCAAAATGTTTCCCTGCATTTGTTTTGCAGTAATTTTTAACCCACAAAAAACACGATTTATGAAACCAAAACTATTTGCGTTAGCTTCTTTCATCCTGCTCAGTTCTTTTATCAACAGTGCCTCGGCCCAGTATTACTGTTTTTATGTTGATAACCAGAGCAACCAGACTTTTTATGAACTGAAGATCCGGCCCACCGGAACGAACCAGGCATTCAGCCAGGACCTGTTACCGGAAGACCTGATTGAAACAGGTAATCACTTTTGGGTAAAAACTGCCACCGATGATTATGAAGTTTACGATGTACAGATCACCGACCTCGACGGGAAACCGCTTCGCTTCACCTGGAAGGACATCAGCGGCAACTGGCATACTTCAAAACCCTTTCTTTCTGTGAATGTAAAAGATCTGCATACGCTCGTGATCGGGGAAAGCGATAACGGGAGCCTTACATTCTCCGTGTACAATTATGACAAATTCAAATACGGACATCCCTGCGATAATTAGCAGACAGGTTCAGATATTCTTTATAAAAAGTTTCAGGCGCAAATCTTTGTTTGCGCCTGAAATATTTTTGCACCTGCACAAGGTGACAACTTATGTCAAAAAATTATTTACCAGGGGGCCCGCCTCATGCAGGTCCGGTAATTAATTCAGGTCTCTGCATACCGGGATTTTACGAATATGATATTCGTAATAATACCAGGTCAGAGGGTATTATTAACCGGATAAAATCGGGTAATTGCACTAATTATTAATAAGGCTGCAACTATTATTTTTGTTCAGAGTTCTGTTTCAGATTTTTTTTGAGACAGGCATTTATTATCCATTATTGTCCATTTATGAAAAACCATTTACGCAACTGCAGGATGAGCCTGTTTTCATTTCTTTTCATCAGCCTGCTTTCATCAAAAGAAATACAAGCACAGACAGAAACGCTTACCACCGGGTCCTTCATTATTAACATGGGGGCCACCAACCCCAATACGATCGCCAATGGCATAAAGCCTTATGGCCTGATTTATGACCTGATCCGGAACTATAATGTTCCCGTCAAATGGGTGATCAGCCAGACCAAATTAAAAGATGGTGTGGACTTCATCTACAACAACGTTCAATACAAGGGAGGCACTTTCATCATTCCGGCTGAATACAGATCTACTGACGTCAATAACCGCATTACATTCTGGACCGGGCAGGGCGTGGTGGGTACCACCACCGTTTCACCACTAACCGTTGACGTTAGTTATACCCTGAAATCATTTCCCAAATGGACCCTGGATGCACAGAACGGAGCGATTGCCGAAGGTTATCTCATCAATGCGGGAATAACCAACACGGCTTTTCCCGGGGCCTATAACTGGAAGTCCCCGCAAACACTGGATTGCTGCGATGATTTTTTTGTCATGCCCCATGCGGATCCTACCTGGGCGACTCATAGTAATTTGCTTGCATGGAACCAGAATTGCCTGGGCAGTATCTGGGCCGCCTGCCATGCTGTGAGTGCATTGGAAAATATGGTGAACCCGGCTAACCGTAACCAACAAACGAATTTTTTAACAGTAAAAGATCCGGCCTTTACCGGGGTAAGCGGCAATTATGCCAACAGCAATACCCTGAAGTTATGGACAACACATGCAGGAGGCTCTGTTCCATACATACATCGGTTGCCCAATCTCCCGGTTTCCCAATACCTGGGAACAACGGATGCGGCTCAATTGAACGGATCCGAACAGATTTATATGCCAAGGCAGGGTGCATTATCCCGCTGGAATCCCGGCGCTACGATCATTGCGTACGATCCATCCCAGGCTGATGTGGCTTCAGTAAATCCTGATCTCAGAAATGTGGCTGCTTTAATGGTTTATGGTCGTGGTTTTGATGATCCCAACCGCGGTTATGTGATGTATGAAGCGGCTCACTCCCACAATAAAGGTACCGCCGGTGATGTAGCGGCACAACGTGCTTTTTTTAATTTCAGTTTTTTCCAGATAACACCGAAAGCGCCGCAGCTGACTGTAAGCGGAATTTCAATCAACCAGCAAGTCACCAATGGAAATTTGCTGAATCTTTCCGTAACGGCTACTTCCCCATTGACTGGCATCTCCTTTTCCTATCAATGGACATCAACCTGCGGTGGTGTTTTTTCCAACCCGACAAGTGCCAGCACCACATTTAATCCGCCTGTTACACCGGGTACATGTGCTGTAACCTGTAAAGTAACAGATAACTGCGGCCGTACTTCAATTCAATCATTTCCCATAACTGTATTGGGTCCTCCTGCCCCCCCTGTTGCCAATAATGATGTGGCCGCCATTTCCAATTCCTGTGCACCGGGCACCAGTGTAACTATAAATGTACTTGCAAATGATACCGATCCGAACGGAGCATCATTTACATTTACTGCGTTGAACCAGGCCTCGGCCACTCCTGCCAATGCAGGCGTATGGACCTCGTTGCCTACCGGGATGGTAACATTTACTCCCGATCCTAATTTTACCGGAACAGCTACTATACAATATACGATCACCAACAGCCAGGGTACTGTTTCATCTCCCGGTACCATTACAGTGAATGTCGGTTCAGCAGATGTCAATGGATGCTTCCCGAATTCAATTTATGCACCATCGGAAGTTAATTTTATTACATTGGCAAACTATATAAGTGATGCAGGCACTACCGCTGATCCGAGTGAAACATCACTGGATGATGCAGAAAATATCTATTCAAACAATAATACTGACTATGTAGATGCCGGAACCGCTTTTGGCAATAATCTTATTATGTCAATTGGTTCTACTTCACCCCTGAGGGCAAAAGATTCCATCGTATTATACTGGTCTAAAAACGCCAATGCATCAACCGGAACCATATCCGTTCAGATTGGTACATCGGCTGCAGGACCCTGGACCAATGCGCAAACATTTTCAAACAGCACTAACCCATCGTCCGGTATTGTTTCAACTTATGCATTGCCGGGAGGAACTTCCGGAATTACCCATATCCGCATCAGTGCAGGAAATGTTTCCACCTCCGCGAATTCTGCCACGCAGGTTTATCTTGACGCGGTTGAATATGACTACCTCACCTGTATTTCCAAACAACCGCAACTGAGCAATGATGTTACTACCGTGCTGGAAGATGCACCTGCCATCATTGATGTGCTGAATAATGACCAGGACCCCCAGGGACTTGCCTTAACGCTTAATCAGATCACGGTACTGCCCACCAAAGGAAAAGTAAGTATCAATACCGTCGGGACCATCACATACGTTTCAAATACTGATGTTGCCGGTGCCGACAATTTTACTTACCAGGTCTGCAATACACAGGGATATTGCAATACGGCTACAGTATCCATCACAATCGTGGATGATCTGTGTGGTGCCGGATTATACAAAGCGAATCCTCCGGGGGGATCAGTTACTAAAGTGTTTCAGTATGGATTTACAGGCACCAATGCTGCTACAGCCAATCCTATATCCACCAATTTCAGAGATTCCTGGCTGAACCAGGCAAATACATCACAGGCAAATGGCGGTGCAACTAAACTTGAAGTTGGCAAATTATTCAGCAGCACACAGGCGCGCCGGGGTATTTATCATTTTAATATTTCTGAAATCCCAGCCACTGCTGTAGTTCAAAGTGCAGTGTTTTCGACTACACGTGTAGGTGGTGATAACAATACCCAGGATATTTATCTTCATCAATTGACAAACTCCTGGGTGGAAGGCCAGGTATCATGGGCTAACCGGTCAACCGGTCCGAATGTGGCATGGACCACGGGCGGAGGCGATTTTAACGGAACCATTGAAGCAACGGCTACCATTACCAGTGCCAAGATTGCATATAACTGGAATATCGGTACGGCCGTTCAAAATTGGGTAACAACCCCTGCCAATAATAATGGACTTTTATTGAAAACCGGGGAAGGGTTGTCCAAACGTCACCAGTTTGCAACAAAAGAAAATACAACCCAGACATTAAGACCCAAACTGACTATAACCTACGTAATCCCGGAACCCTGCGCCAGCATACCCAACAGGGCACCTTTGGCTAATCCGGATTATGCTGCAACTGTAAATGGTCAATCCGTTGTTATTACCTCTCTTGCCAATGATAATGATGTGGATGCCGGAAATACTTATACAATCACTGCCGTATCCGGTATCACAGCGGGTTCGGCCACTTTTACTCCTACTACGATAACCTATACTGCCAATATTGACGTCACCGTTCCAAGAACAGAAAGACTTACTTATACTGTCACTGATAACAATGGTGCGACTGACCAGGCATATGTTTACATAACTGTTTCCAACGCTCCACCGTCCGTTAATAAAGATCTTGCTTCCACCAATTCAGGAACGCCGGTAAGCATTAGCGTGACATCGAATGACAGCGATCCTGAAGGTGGAGTACTGACAGCTCCGGTAATGACCCTGTCGCCAAAATATGGTACTGCTATCGTAGTTGGCAACAATATTCAATACACACCAGGCGCCGGATTTACAGGGAACGATACATTGGTTTACCAGCTTTGTGAATCGGTGGCGGGTTCCTGTTCGGCTGCTCCCTTATGTGATACTGCATTAGTAGTAATTACCGTAAACAACCTGGCACCCACGGCGAATCCTGATTCTAAAAATGGACTTCCCTGCCAGGCCGTGAAAATTACTTTGGTTGCCAACGATAGCGATCCGGAAAATGGTTTGCTCACGGTTACCAATATCAGCGCCTTAAGTAACCCGGCAGCCGGTACATTGGTGAATAATAATGATGGCTCCGTAACATTCACGCCTGCAACAGGCTTCCTGGGTATCGTTACATTTACATATACAGTTACCGATAACGGAGTAACTCCCCAAACTTCTCCACCGGCAACCGTTACGATCACCATTGCTGCAGCAGTGAACAATCCCCCCGTTGCAGGGAACGATGTAGCCGATCCTTCCAATATGGATGAAACAATATATTATAGTGTGCTGGATAATGACAGTGATCCCGATGGCAATGATCTGACCAATCCTGTTATCACTGTTGCTCCCCTGCATGGTGTGGCGATTGTTCTTCCAAACGGCCTGGTGCAGTACACACCCAACCCCGGATATTTCGGAACGGATGTACTCACTTACCAGATATGTGATATTGTACTGAATCCCGCAACCTGTTCCGGTGCGCCGGCAATGTGCACTACGGCTCAATTATCAATCACCGTTATAGTTCCCAATACCGTTGTTGCTATTAATGACGAGAACAGCACCTGGGTCAATACACCGGTCAGCGGCGCTACCCTGAGAAATGATTTTGATCCGCAAAGTGACAACCCGCTCGGGTTTAATGGATTCATAATCGGTGGTATTGCATACACATCGGGCAATCATACCGTAAGCGGGTATGATTCAAACGGGAACCCGGTGGCCAATGCAGGCTCTTTAACTATAAACCCCGACGGAACTTATACATTCACTCCTGCTTTGAATTTCACAGGATATATTAATGTTCCTTACACCATGCAGGATGCCAATTTGAATACAGCTTACGACACAGCTTATCTGCGCATCACGGTGAACCCACTTCCGGCCGTTGACAACAGTGTAATAGCAAATAATGATGAAAACACTTCATACGGAGCCCCTGTCAGCGGCAATGTTTTAGTGAACGACCGGGATCCGCAGAATAATACATTCACCGTTACCACTTTTAAATATGATACGGATGGCGATGGCACGGCAGACGGAACAGGAACGGTAGGGACACCCGTCATCATTGGCGGACAAACCACCACCGGTTTGGCTGTCTCCAATGCCGGTACGCTGGTATTGAATGCCGATGGAACCTATACATTCACACCTGCACCGGATTTTCATGGCAGCATTGATGTACCCTATACCATTTGTGATAACGGAATTCCTGTTGCCTGTTCAACAGCTATACTGCATATCGATGTATTACCCGATATCAACGGACCGCTGAATGACCCGCCGGTTGCCGGTGATGATTTTTCATATACAACCATGAATACCCCTGTAAATGGCAGCTTTATTAATAACGATAGTGATCCAAACAGTAATCCCGTCAGTCTGAATGGTACTACCATCGATACAGGCGGACCACATAACCCGATCGGCGCACCGGTGGCAACCGTCATGGGTGGTACGCTGCAATTTTATTCCGACGGAACATACACCTACACTCCCCCATCGGGATATGTCGGACCGGACCGGGTTAATTATACCATTTGTGATGTCACTGTTGTCGCACCCCAGCCGCTATGCACCAATGCATTTATCCATTTACTGGTGGGACCGGCCAGCACACTTCCGGCTTCGGGTCTCCGTGCAACCGCCAGCCTGCAGGGAATGATCGCGACTATCAGGTGGGAAACGCTCAGTGAACAAAATTCCGATCACTTCACCCTTGAACGCAGCCTGGATAATACCAGCTACGCTGCGGTTGGAAATAATATCCATGCAGCCGGCAACAGCAACAGCAGGAAAGAATACCAGCAGGATGATAATATCACCGGCCTGGCCCAATACGCTATCATTTATTACCGGGTCAAACTGGTGGATATAGATGGCAAAATAAAATACAGCAATGTGGTGGCCCTCCGGTTAAACAAATCAACCGGTATCACCGCATGGCCCAATCCTTTCCATTCATCGATCACGGTGAATATTACATCGGTTCAACCTGCCACGTTAACGATCCGGTTAACGGATGTCGCCGGAAGAACCATATTAACGAAGCAGCAACAGGCAACAAGAGGAGTAACACAGGTTACCATCAGCAACCTGGACAAACTATCAAACGGAGTTTATTTGCTGGATATAGGAGACGATATGCAGGGTAATAAAACAGTGCTGAAATTCATAAAAGAGAAATAGTAAACCTGAGCATGATAACAGCCGTTCCGGGAAAACCGGGGCGGCTTTTTTTATGAAATGAAAAATAAGAAATGAGAAACCTGCCTGCCGGCAGGCAGGTAAGAAATGAAAAAGTGGCTTCGTGGGTAGCAATAAATTAATAGACAAACCTGCGTGTTTGGAATAAGTCCTGAAAGGGCGGAATAGAATAAGAAATAAGAAACCTGCCTGCCGGCAGGCAGGTAAAGAATGAAAAATAAGAAAGTTGGCTTCGTGGGTAGCAATAAATTAACAGACAGACTGGCGTGTTTGGAATAAGCCCTGAAAGGGCGGAATAGAATAAGAAATTAGAAACCTGCCTGCCGGCAGGCAGGTAAAGAATAAAAAATAAGAAAGTTAGCTTCGTGGGAAGCAATAATTAATAGATTAGCTAACAGGAATGGTACGAGCCCTGAAAGGGCGGCATATTAATAGCCCCCCGGTTTTACCGGGGGAATAAATAAACGAAATGTTTTTATAGCCCTGAAAGGGCGAAATATCGGAAACCCGGGGTGAAACCCGGGGATAAATAAATAAAATGTTCACAGAGCCCTGAAGGGGCGAAATATTTTGACGAATAGAATTACCGAACGTAGAAGAGTGCGACCCTTCGTAACCTCAGGGTAAACTGCAGGAACGATGATCAGGGAACTGCAGCGGGCCCCCAACAAATTCTTTCATCACTCAAAGTCTTCCGGTAATTTTACAGCATGATCCGCCGGTCCATCGAAATCGTAGGCAGCAGTTTTAATATGGCTTTGCAGGAGTTGTGGAAAAACAAACTCCGCACATTTCTTTCCCTTTTTGGCATTACCATCGGCATCTTCTGCATCATCGGGGTGCTAACGGTGGTGAATAGCCTTGAACACAATATCCAGAACGAGGTAAAAGCGCTTGGCACCAATACGATCTACCTCGATAAATGGGATTACACGGCCGGCCGGGGAGCCAATTATCCCTGGTGGTAATATGTGAAACGGCCCTTGCCAAAGTATGATGAGATGAAACAGATCATGGTCCGTACCCCTTCCGCTAAATATATTTCCTTTAAAATAAATGTACTGGATAACCTGGAATTCGAAGACAACCGGTTATCGAATGTCCAGTTGTATGGGATTTCAGAACAATTCAATATTATCCAGCCTGTGGATATACAAAACGGACGTTATATTTCGGAAGCCGAATTCAACCAGGGCAGTAATGTCATGGTCATCGGAGTTACTGTTGCGGAAAAATTATTTGGTGCGCCTGAAAGAGCTATCGGGAAACTGGTGGCAACAAGAGGAAAAAAATTCCAGGTGATCGGTATCATCAGGAAACAGGGCAAGTCCATGATCGGGGGATGGAATTTTGATGAGAACGTGATCCTGCCTTATAAATATGCCCGCACCATCATGGATGAAAAAAGAGCTGACCCGCTGATCATGATCCAGGGACAGGACAATTTATCCAGTAAGGCGCTGAAAGATGAACTGACCGGTTCCGTGAGAGCCATTCATAAACTGAGCCCGAAAAAGGAAAATGATTTTTCATTGAATGATGTGAATGATTTCAGTGCTGCCATCAGCAAGGCGTTCATCAGCCTGAATATCGGCGGATGGGCTATTGCAGCCTTATCGCTGATCGTTGGCATGTTTGGAGTTGCCAATATCATGTTCGTATCTGTGCGCGAACGAACCGGCCAGATCGGTTTGAAAAAAGCAGTCGGCGCCAAGAAGCGGGTCATCCTGGCAGAATTTTTACTGGAATCCGCATTCCTCTGTATCATTGGCGGCATGATCGGCCTCACCCTTGTATTCCTGCTTTCACAGTTGCTTACCGTGGCGCTGAAATTCCCCGTTTTTATTTCTACAGATAATATGATACTGGCCATTATCATCTGCATTATTGTGGGCGTGCTTGCCGGCTTTATTCCGGCACGCCAGGCCGCGCGGATGGATCCCGTGGTGGCGATACGCAGCAAATAAGATGATAGGCACACGAAAACCTGAGTCTTGAATCTTGAGTCTTTTGATTTTTCTGGAGGAATTTTAATAAATTGACCAAAGACTCAAGATTCAAGAATCAAGAAACAAGATTCAAGTTGGAAACTCCGGTTGAATCTCACTTCTATATAACCAGACATAGCGGACTCACTATCTTTACAGCTTCAAAAGAAATTAAAGTGCCTGTTACAATCTTAGCTATAGAATCTTCCTGTGATGAAACATCTGCAGCAGTATGTGTGGACGGGAAAATCCTTTCCAACATCATTGCCTCACAAAAAGTACATGAACAATACGGGGGCGTAGTACCCGAACTGGCGTCAAGAGCACATATGCAGCATATTGTTCCGGTTGTGTCTGCTGCTTTGCAGACTGCAAATTGCCAACTGCAGACTGCAGACTGCATTGCATTTACTCAATCACCCGGATTAATTGGTTCTTTACTGGTTGGGGGCCAGTTTGCCAAATCGCTTGCACTATCATTGAACAAACCATTGATCGCTGTGCATCATATGCAGGCGCATGTATTAGCCAACCTGATCGGCAACCCGAAGCCCCGTTTTCCATTTCTATGCCTGACGGTCAGTGGCGGCCATACACAAATTGTTTTATGCAATACACCCACGGATATGAAAGTGATCGGCGAAACCATTGATGATGCCGCGGGTGAAGCATTCGACAAGTCGGCCAAACTGCTGGGCCTGCCCTATCCCGGTGGTCCATTGATCGACCGGTATGCAAGACAGGGTGATCCTCACCGTTATAAATTTCCCGAGCCGCAGATACCCGGATTGAATTTCAGTTTCAGCGGGCTGAAAACATCCATTCTGTATTTTTTGCAGAATGCCGGGCAAAGTAATTTGTATAAAGCAGAATTCATTGCAACAGATGCCGAGAAAAATGAATTCATTAAGAACAACCTGGCTGATATTTGCGCTTCCATTCAAAACCGCATCATCACCATACTGCTGAATAAACTGAAGAAAGCATCCATCGAAACCGGTATTACGGAAATCTGCCTGGCGGGGGGCGTTTCCGCCAACAGCGGGTTGAGAAAAGCCTTTGAAGAAACGGGAGAAAAATATCAATGGAACACATACATTCCTGCTTTTGAATATTGCACCGATAATGCAGCCATGATCGCCATCACCGCGTATTATAAATACCTGGAGGGTCAATTTGATGATCTGTCAGTAACCGCATCTGCCCGGGCGGAATGGTGAAAAAAGCTGTCAGCTATCAGCTCTAAAAAGTTTCATAAAACTCAGGTTTCGCACGTGTAATTCAAATCATTCATAATGTCAAATACCTTTTTTCAATTCAAACAATTCATCATTCACCAGGAACGTTGTGCCATGAAAGTAACAACGGATAGTTGTTTATTCGGAGCATGGGTGGCCGGGAGAGTCAATAGCCGGGAGTCATTAGCCGATAGTCACATTTCCTTAAACAAGAGAATGCTTGATATGGGTGCCGGCACGGGGTTATTGTCGCTGATGGTTGCACAAAAGAATACTATCACGATTGATGCTGTTGAGATAGATAAAGATGCTTTTGAACAGGCATCAGCAAACATCAACGCGTCACCGTGGGCTGAAAGGATAAAAAATTTTCACGCTGATGTTAAAGAATTTTTATTCCCCGGAAAATATGATTACATCATCAGCAACCCGCCTTTTTATGAAAATGAATTAAAAAGTGACGACAGCAAAAAGAACCTTGCCCATCACCAGGAAGGATTACTGTTAACCGATTTGCTGATGATCATTAAAAAAAACCTGAACCCGGGCGGTTCATTTTTTTTATTGTTACCCTGTAAAAGAAATGAAGAGATCCGGAAACTTTTTATGGAACATGATTTGTCCATCCGTCAATTGACTTTTGTCCGCCAGTCAATCCGACACGATTATTTCCGCATCATGCTGGAAGGGACTATAAAAACAGGCGAAACGGCTGAAACTACTTTCGATGAAATGGCAATCAAGAATGATACAGTGCCGGGCAAAGCTGAGGAATATACACCTGCTTTTATAAACCTTCTTAAAGAATACTATCTCCATTTGTAACCGCACCCGACTAAAGACTAACGACTTTAAACTTTTCCCCCACTAACAGCTAATGACTAACAGCTAAAGGCCAATATTTTCAGAGGAACTATAGAATAACACGCAGAGCTAAAGGCTAAAAGCTAACAGCTAAAAGCCAACCACTTCTCCCCTGACCCGAATCACTCTTTATACTTATAGTCATCATTTCTAAAAGTTCACACCGGGTGTACCTTGCAAACAGACAAGAGATCATTAAATAAGAGAAGATCAGGCATCATGAATACGTTTCATGATTCCGGAATGTGTGGAAATAATATTTATTGAACCTCAAAAAATAAAGAAATGAAAAATATGATCCTGCGCTTTTTTTCGGTTCTCTTTGCCTCGGCAGTTTTGATCAGTTGCTCAAAAGATGAACTTACTTTAGGCAAAGCGAAAGAAAATTACAGCAAAGAAAAATTGCCTCCGACTATCAATTATGGAGGCATTGCCGGAACACTGACCCCAACCCCATTAACCGCTTCCCTGAAATTTTATAACCGGGATGCCAATTATGCAGCTTCCTGCAATGCGGATGCAACCGGGTATTTCAAAATCGGCACGCTGATCCCCGGCTATTATGACATCACGGTTGCGTATGTCTGGAATTTCGGTGGAGAAGCCCCCGTCTATAACTATTCATTTTTCGAACTGAAGGAGGTTAGGGTTGAGGCAGATAAGATCAATGAATTGGGCGATGTAAGATTGGCGCCCAGGTGAATGATCAAAATGAAGATTGCTGAAGCAGGATCTTAAAAGTCCTGCTTTTTTATTAGACCTGCAGTGATCAGCTAACCCGATGCATAATCTGATAAATAATCATAGTGTTTTGTCAAAAGGCCATCCTTTGTCATTGTAGCCCTTTCAAGTATATCTGAACCCCGGCCAACAAGATCTTCCAGCACATGCTTGATCAGTTGTTCACCAAAATACCGGCTGGCATCTCTTGGCAGTTCATTGGGCAGGTTACCCACGGCCATGATATCGATCGAACCGGGCAAATAAGGCGCTGTTTTTTCCAGGGTGTTTATATCGATACCGTAAACCGGGTTATCAATGCTT
>CAZQGZ010000044.1:0-20277 GCA_964592935.1 uncultured Chitinophaga sp.
GCCCACACCGATGATACTTCCGGTAATGGTATGCGTGGTGGAAACGGGAATACCCATTTGCCCGGTAAAAAATAATGTATAAGCTCCGGCCGTTTCAGCAGCTACACCTTCGAGTGGTGTCACTTTGGTGATCTTCGTTCCCATCGTTTTCACGATCTTCCAGCCACCGCTCATGGTGCCCATACCAATGGCCAGGTAACAGGCAATGGGAACCCAATCGGGTAAATGGCTGAAATCCTGGATAGCCCCGCTGGCGATCAATGCGGCACCAATAATTCCCATGACTTTCTGTGCATCATTACCACCATGACCGATACTGAATGCTGCGGAACTGAATAACTGAAGTCTTTTAAACATCATGCTCATCCTGCGGGCGGTAGGATTTTTAATTTTTTCGGTGTACAGGTACACCAGGCAAAAAATAATGGATATACCGACAATGCCCCAGGCGATCCCTTTATTATCAGCTTTCAGAATATCTTTCTTAAATGATTTTTCGATACTGAAGCCGGAGATCTTAGCTTTTACCAGATCCAGATTCTTTTCCCGGATCGGATAGATCTGTTGAATTGCTGATAAGGCAGAGTCCGGCGAGATTTTTTTATCCAGGTACAACTGAAGGGGTATTTTATAATCTTCGGTTAGTTTTTTTGCTTTACCGAATTCATCCTTCTTTGCAGCGTTTTGAACAGACTGTGATTCGAGTATCAGGTAATCATTGGCATTCCGGACATCGTCTTTCAGGCGGCTCACTTCAATTTCTTTCAACCATCCTTCCGTATAGACTTTATGAGAAATGGCTGAGGCTCCCAGCCTGTCGTAATCGTTGATAAGGGGTTTGATATGATCATAGCTTACAGTTGCCTTCTCCAGTTTCTTTTTCGCGGAAGCCAGGTCCGCGATTGCGGTACTATCATTTGGATTGGCTTTGATCTTCGCTTCTGCGGATGAAATATCGGCATGGTATTTATCCATCTTCAGAAATTTCTGCAGGTTCTCATTCATTTTATTGTTTTCGAACATGTCAAATAAAAAAAATGTGATCGTGGTGGCTACAGCAATAATACCAAGGCGTATCCAGATATTCCGCATGACAGTGACGATAGTAATGAATATCGACACCACCATCCCTATCAACGGGGCAAGAAAAATGAAAAGAATTGTTTTCAGGATGATCTGGCTTTCCACGATCTTACCCCAGGAAATACCCCAGCCCTTTGTCATGATGGCATGACAGATGGCCGCCCCGGCAAACCCGCCGATCAACGTATGTGAAGAGGATGAAGGAATACCATACCACCAGGTGATGAGGTTCCAGATAATAGCCGCAATCAATCCTGAAAGTATCACCGGAAGTGTAATGAATTCTTTATTCACCGTTTTGCTGATCGTATTGGCCACCGCATGGTCCTGGAATATCCAGTAAGCAGCAAAATTGAAAAGCGCAGCCCATAATACAGCCTGTACGGGAGTAAGCACTTTGGTGGAAACAATGGTAGCGATAGAATTGGCGGCATCATGAAAGCCATTGATATAATCAAAAGCAAGGGCCAGTATGATGATCGCAATGACTAAGGTTGTCATAAAAGGAAAATTTGGAAACGTGGTAAATGCGGAGATGTGGAAATGAAGTACACCAACAAACTGCCCATTTTCACATTTTCACATTTTTCACATTCGCACATTTATTTTAAGCGTATTTAATAATAATGGATTCGATCACGTTGCTCACATCCTCGCATTTATCGGTTATGATCTCCATGACCTGGTAGATATCCCTTTTCTTGATCACTTCCTTGGCATCTGATTCCGTATTGAAGAGCCGCTCAATGCTGAAGTCCAGGATATCATCACCCTGGTTCTCGATACTGTTGATCTTGACCAGTGCTTCGGTGATATTCCTCATATTTTTCATATTCCGCAATTCACCCACAGCAATCTTTACCTGCTGGGCGCCTTCTTCGATCAGCTCAGAGAATTTATGCATACCCGGATCATTGGGGTTGATCTTGTAAAAATTGATCTTCTTGGCAGCTGCATAAATGTAGTCGGCCACATCATCCAGCGACGTGGCGAGGTAGTGAATATCTTCCCGGTCAAATGGGGTGATAAAGTTTCGCCCCAATTCGGTAAAGATATTGTGGGTTATTTCATCATTGGCATGTTCCAGGTCTTCCACCTGCATGATAAGGCCACCTCTTTTATCAAAGTCAGATTCACCCACCACATTCCTGAGCAGGGATCCCATTTTGGAGACATTATCGGCCGCTTTTTCAAAGAGGTCATAGAAAATTCTGTTCTTCGGCATGAAGATTCTGAGAAATGAGTTGGCTTTAGACATAAATAATCATTTTAATCCCGCTTCTCATCATGATGAAATGCGGAGGTTGCGAAATTACGGGCAGATTAAAGGGAGTGTTCAGGGACGGGAGAATTAATAATAAATTAATAAAGAAATAAAATTAGGGTAATGATACAATATCAAAGACTTTATATTGCAGTAATTTTGAACAGAAATCATGATTTTGGCAAAAACTATCCGACACAAAGGGATTTTTTCTGTTTTTCTCTTACTCTTTCTATCTCTGGATGGGTTAAGTCAGCGATATCTGACCGACCTGGATTCTTCTTTTTTTATTAAAGACACGGTCAGGCCATTTATAAAGCGGTTTGAAAATATCCGGATAACCGGGTATATGCAACCCCAGTTCCAGGTAGCAGAGGCAGACGGCGCTCAGTCTTTTGAAGGAGGAAATTTTGCACAGTTTTCCCGCAGCCGTTTTATGTTGCGGCGGGCACGGTTGAAAGTGGAATACCTGCTTCCTTCTAAACAACAATTACCCAAGGCCCAGTTTGTTTTCCAGATCGATGCCACCGAACGGGGTGTGATCGTGCGGGACATGTTTATCAGGCTTTTTGAAACCAGCAAGAATAATTTATCCATGACGGCAGGCTTTTTTGCCAGGCCATTTGGATTTGAAGTCAATCTCGGCTCTTCTTCGAGGGAATCACCGGAACGGGGAAGGATGTCGCAGATATTAATGCCCGGTGAAAGAGATCTTGGTGTGATGTTCAGCCATGAACCACAGGATAAAAAGAATAAACTGTATCACTGGAAAATCGATGCGGGCTTCTTCAACGGGCAGGGGGCATCCGGAACAACTGACTTTGACAGCCATAAAGACTTTATCAGCAGAATTTCCGTAAAGCCCTATTTGATTAATAAAACAGAGATCAGCGGCGGTCTTTCTTTCTTAAGGGGTGGCTGGAAAAATGGCACCAAATATGTTTTTACAAGCGGGAATGCTGCTAATGGCGATAAAATTTTTACCGTTGATTCATCCGCCTCCAACCTGGGTAAATCATCTCCCCGGCATTATTACGGAGCCGATGTACAGTTTAAAATTCATCACCCATGGGGCGAATCGGAATTCAGGGCCGAACATTGGTTTGGCACACAACCGGGAACTGCCAATTCAACGGCCAACCCGGGAACATTGCCCAATGCAAACGGGAATCCCCTGCCAACCTATGTCCGGCATTTCAACGGCTCCTTTTTTTATTTTCTTCAGAACATTATCAACACCAAACACCAGTTGATCCTGAAATATGACTGGTATGATCCGAATATCAAAGTGAAAATGGCCGACATTGGTAAACCAGGTACCAACCTTACGGCTGCAGATATTAAATACTCAACGTTGGGTATCGGTTATGTATATCATTTTAACCCGCAAACCAAGATCATTTTCTACTATGATATAGTTAATAATGAACTCACCAGCTTGTCCGGTACCACGGTAGATCAAAAAGACGATATTTTCACCTGCAGGCTTCAGTTCCGCTTCTGAAAAATCCTCCTCAAAAATGGGACTGGGTCTGTATGCATAACGTAACATTTCCATAATATGGAGATCACAATAGCTTAACCTGGCAGTAACATGGCGGTAACGCTGCAAAGCCACCTTTGCCCGAAATAACTCTTATGTATTTCAGGCTGCAATTTTTTCTTTCCGTTATCTGTACTGGTCTTTTTTCTTTTTCACAGGCCCAGTCCGTAAAACTTGCCGGAAGGGTATTGAATGAAAAAAATGAACCACTGATTTCTGTGTCAGTAAATATTGTTGGTGGCGGTGGCACAACCACAGATCTGGAAGGACGTTTTTTCCTAACCCTTACTGCCGGTAAAAAATATGATCTGGTATTTTCAGCTATCGGGTATGAAACAAAAAACATTTCGGAATTGGCAGTGACAGCGGGCCAACTGAGTGAACTGGATATTATGATGCAGGCCAAAGCAAAGACAGGGGAAAATGTTGTGATCTCGGCTAAAACATCAACGGCCAGGAAAGAAACTGTAAACTCCCTCATCGCATTTCAGAAGAATACCAACACGGTCGCTTCCGTTATCTCCGCTGAAGCAATCCGCCGCTCCCCGGATAAAAATACCGGGGATGTATTAAAAAGAATTCCCGGGGCATCTGTCCAGGAAGGTAAATACTTAGTGGTGCGGGGATTGAGTGACCGTTATAACCAGGCCATGCTGAATGGAATTTTATTAAGCAGCACGGAACCCGACCGCAAAACATTTTCATTTGACCTCTTCCCGGCGGCCATGATCGATAATATCATCATGAATAAGGCTTTTGTACCGGAACTTCCCGGGGAGTGGGCGGGGGGATTAGTGCAGGTAAATACAAAAGAAATTCCAACCGCTGATTTTTTAACTGTACAAATGGGTACCGGATTCAACAGCCAGACCATCGGCAGAGATTTTTACCAGGCAAAAGGGGGTAAACTGGATTGGTTGGGGATTGATAATGGAACAAGAGAGTTGCCGCCAGGACTTCCCACTAAAAGCAAATTTGCAGTGTTAAGCCCTCAGCAGTTGAATGAATATGGAAAACAATTCCGGAATGTTTGGACTTCTGAAGCAGGAGGCGCTCCGTTAAACCGTTCCTTTCAGTTGAATGGCGGTTTTTCGGGAAAACTCTTTCACAAAAAAGCGGGCGGGTCATTTGGTATTGTTTATAACCAAACTAACCGTCGTCTCCAGTTTGACAATGCCATTATCGGTAATAACCAGGGTGATTATGAAGTACAGTTTAATAATCAAAGATATTCCAGGGAAGTGCTGGCAGGAGCCCTGGCCAATTTCACCATTCAGTTGAACAACAACAACCGTATCTCTTTTAAGAATATCATCAATGTCAACACTTCCGATTTTGCCATCAGGCGTATTGGCAAAGATTACATTTTGGGCCCCGGGTTTGGTGATAATGTAAGAGCTGAAGAAATCGGGTTTCGCCAAAATACATTTTTCAATACTCAGTTGACCGGTGATCACAACATCAGTAAGTGGGGTGTGAAAATGAAGTGGTACGGTGGCTTCAACATACTGGATCAATATATCCCGGACCAGCGCCGTTTATTTTATACACAGGATGGCGCTGATCCCCATTCACCATTTTATGCTTTGCTGGCTGCCGGCGCCAGTCAGAAAAGCGGGAGCATATTTTACAGTTTCCTGAATGACTACATCTATAATGCCGGTGCCGATGTAAGCAAGTCTTTCAAATGGCTTGGATATAATCAAACGATCAAGGGAGGATATCTCTTCCAGGTAAAGGACCGTTTGTTTGACAGCCGCCCGTTTTTTATAAATACGCTGAGTAATAACATCAAGCAATTATCACCCGATAAAATATTTGCTCCCGGAAATTTTTCCGGCCTGTCTGCCGGGGTGCAGTTTGGGGAACTAAACGGCATTTCTTTTCGATATATGGCCAATACGATCATGAATGCCGGCTATATTCAGTTTGACAACCAGTTTTCAAAATCACTCAGAATGATCTGGGGTGTAAGGGTGGAAGATTTTGACCAGTTGATCGGCAGTGTGAAACAATCAGACCCCCGTCATGTTGCTTCAAGAGTTACAGACTTCCTGCCGGGAGTGAATATTACGATCAAACCCAATGATAAAACAAATATCAGGTTGAGTGGCAGCCAGACCGTTGTCAGGCCGGAGTTCCGTGAGTTAAGTCCTTTTGCTTTTTATGACTTTGAATTAAATGCGCAGGTGGTGGGCAATAATAAAGTAAAGAGAACAAAGATCACCAATGCCGATCTGCGGTATGAAATCTATCCGCGCAGCGGGGAATTGATCACCGCAGGTATTTTCCTGAAACATTTTGATAAACCGATCGAATATTATTTCAACCGCACGGGTCCGGCTACCAACACATTCAATGTGACGAATACAAAATCGGCAAAAGCACTGGGTGCGGAATTTGAATTCAGGAAGAAACTGGATTTTATTTCAAAGGGATTAAAAAATTTCACCCTTACAGGAAACGTAAGTTATATCTACAGCCGGGTAAAAGATACGGTTGACCTGAACCGGCCCCTGCAGGGGCAGAGCCCTTACCTGGTCAACGCAGGATTACAGTATGATATGGAGAAAATTGGTTTCAGCAGCACAGTTTTGTTCAACCAGGTCGGTCGCAGGATATTATTTGTTGGTGATAAATCTGTTCCGGATATCTGGGAAGCGCCCCGCCCGCTTCTTGACCTTCAATTAGCCCAGAAAGTATTTAAGAAAAGGGGAGAAGTGAAAATCAATATCAGTGACATCTTTAATCACCGGGCTTATTTCTATCATGACCTTGATAACAATGAAAAATATCAGAAAAGGTCTGAAGATGTGCTGGCGATCAGCCGGAACTATGGCACCAACTACTCAATAACATTTTCATATAATTTAAAATAAAAAATTAAAAAAATGATAACCATGAAACGATTTATAATTATTGGTTTGACGGCCTTAACAGTGGCTTCCGGTTGCCGCAAGATCGAAGTGGATGGCGACAACAACTCCGGAGGCGGTGGGGGAACTTCAGAAAACCTGGTCCTGTCCGGGAAGATCAATGCCGACAGGACATTAAGAACAGGCAACACTTACAAGTTAAGAGGTATTGTGTATGTAGTGGATGGGGCCAAGCTTACTATCGAGCCGGGAGTAATCATACAAGGGGAGAAATCTTCAAGAGGCACGCTGGTTATTACAAGGGGTACACAGATCCTTGCAAGCGGAACAATGGACAAACCCATTGTATTTACAAGTGATGCAGCCACTCCAACCATGGGCGATTGGGGTGGAATTGTGATCCTTGGAAGGGCTAAAACAAATTCAGCATTCAATGGCGTAGCCGGTGTTGGTGAAATAGAAGGCGGTGTGAATAATGCGGAAGGACTTGGATTATATGGCGGGGCCGATGATAATGATAACAGCGGTATCCTGAAATATGTACGTATTGAATATGCAGGCTATGCATTTTTACCGGATAAAGAACTGAACGGACTTACCATGGGAGCAGTGGGTAAAGGAACAACGATTGATTATGTACAGGTAAGTAATGCAGCAGACGATAGTTTCGAATGGTTTGGCGGTTCAGTGGACTGCAAACACCTGATCGCTTATAAAGGTCTTGATGATGATTGGGATATGGATAATGGTTACAGTGGCCGGGTGCAATTCGGCATTTCCATGCGTGACAGCATGGTGGCGGATGTAAGCGGAAGCAATGGATTTGAAATAGACAATGATGCAAGCGGAAGTACATTGCTGCCTCAAACCAGCGCCACTTTCAGTAATATGACGGTTATAGGTCCGCGGGCTGCTTTAACAAATACCGGCAACTCCAATTTCAAAAGAGGAATACATACACGCCGCAACAGCGCCGTAAGTATTTTCAATTCAATCATTATAGGATGGCCAACAGGCTGGAACCTTGATGCGAGCCTGGGTTCACCCACTGATTTGAATTATTCCGGCGGCACTCCAAAGGCTTTTGTTTCTAATACGATACTGGCTGGTAATAATACACAGTTTACCTATTCAGCCAGTGTCAGCGCTCCAACCGGCTGGACAACTACTGACCTGTTGAATTATTTTAATCGACCAGCGGGAGGAAATAATGTATTTGCCAACAACACCGATGTGATGCTCACCGCAGCCTTCAAACAGGATGGCACTGCAGACTGGAATCCAATGGCAGGTTCACCGGCACTTACCGGTGGCGATTTCAGTTCTGCGAAAATGAGTAATACATTTTTTACACCGACAACATACCGGGGCGCTGCTGCACAGGGTGACACCTGGTGGAAAACATGGACGAGATTTTAAGAGGCAAGGCCAGGGCACAGGGTACACAGGGCACAAGGCACAAGGGAATCCTATAGCAAGAAAATTTCTTATAGGTTTCGATCTTGTCCCTTGTGCCTTGTATCTTGTGCCTTATTATAAAATCTTACAGCAAATTAAATTCATGAAAACCACGGCCTTGTTCCTTGTTGCCATCTTCCTTTTTTCCTGCGGCAAACAATCAGCCATTAATAAAAAATTATCCGGCAGCGACAGCCTGGTCATTACATTTAATGTGCCAGGCAGCGACTCCATCATCAATAAAGTAAGCACCACGGAGAAAAAAGCGATCCGGAAAATAACCGGTTTCCTGGATGGTAAAAAAGGCGTGGATTACCAATGCGGTTTTGACGGAAATATGATCTTTTACCGGCAGGGGGAAATTTTATTGACGGTAATTTTTCAGTACAGGGATCAAAGCTGCCGCTATTTTTTGTTTGACCTTGACAATAAAGTAATGACTCATTCAATGAGTAATGAAGCGGCGGCATTGATTAAAAGCCTGGCAGAAGGAAAGAACTGGTATTAATCCTTCCTCGCCTCCAGGGTAAACCCCACCGTTGTACCCACCGCCTCTGTACTTCTTACATGGATGGTTTGCCCATGGGCCTCAATAATATGTTTGCAGATAGATAATCCAAGACCGCTTCCGCCTTTATCGATACTTCTTCCTTCATCCGTTCGGTAAAAACGTTCAAAGAGCCGGGGAAGGTGCCGTTCGTTGATACCAATGCCATCATCGCTGATCTCAACTAAAATATGTTTTCCATCGGTCCTGTACATGCTGGCGGTAATATGGCCGTCTTTTTTTCCATACTTGATGGAGTTTTCAAAAAGATTGGTCAGTACCTGCCTGATCTTTTCTTTATCGGCAAAAACTGTGAGAGGTGATTCACATCCTTTCTTGATGCTGCCATGAATATTATTCTCCTCCGCTTTGATGGATAAGCTTTCAAAAACATCTTTCACCAGGTCCTGTATCACAAAATTTTGTTTGTACAGGACCAGCTCGCCTCTTTCCAAACTGGAAATTTCATCCAGGTCGTTCAGCAAGTTGGTAAGGCGGGCCACATTATTGGCTGTTTTTTCGAGGAACTTTTTATTGACATCCGGATTGGCCAGGGCTCCTGATAATAATGTATCCACATAACCCTGTATGGCAAATACCGGGGTTTTAAATTCATGAGAAAGGTTTTGTAAAAACTCCCTCCGAAACTGCTCATTCTGCCTCAGCAATTCAATTTCCTTTTTATTTTCTTCCGCCCAGGCTTCCACATCCTCCCGTACATCATCAATGCTTTTTTGCGGGAGCAAATATTTATAATAGGTCTCTTCTTTTTTGGTGGCTTTTGTCTGGTAAATGAATTTATAAATCAGCTTGATCTTGCGGTAAATAAAACGCTCCAGTACAAAAGAAACAAGCAGGTAACTTCCTCCAAAAACAACAACAAATGTTCCGGCTCCCCATAGCCAGCTTTTTTCAACAAAAAAAATCAGGAGGCTGATGGGAATTGAGAGAACCAACGCTGTAAAAACGGAGAGCTGACGGGGAGAAATGTTTTTGGTCGAAAACATATTGCGAAGGTACAAGGCAAATACAATAAGAAAAGACTCAAGATTCAACACTCAAGATTCAAGAATCAAGTTCGAATCATAGATTGAAATTTCGTTTTGTAGGGTACACTTGTATCTTGGGTCTTGTATCTTGAATCTTGAGTCTTTCCCTTATACTTCAAATTTATATCCTACACCTTTTACCGTCGTAATACAATCGATCCCCAGTTTCTGCCTGATCTTCCGTATATGTACATCAATCGTGCGGTCGCCGACGATCACATCATGGCCCCAGACCTGGTTGAGTATTTCATTGCGGAGAAATACCCGGCCCGGCCTGATAGCAAGGAGATATAATAATTCAAATTCTTTTTTAGCGAGTATAATATCCTTCCCGTCCACCTGCACTATAAAACGTTCCGGGTCGATAATGATATTATTAATCTTCAGGATCCTTGTATCGGGTTTACTGATTCGTCGGAAAAGGGCATTCACCCGGCTCAGCAAAATTCTCGGGCTCACGGGTTTGCTGATATAATCATCGGCACCGGTCTCTAAACCTTTTATATGCGTGGCTTCATCATTCAGCGCGGTTAAAAAAATGATCAAAGTCTCTTTGAAAGCGGGTTGTTCACGGAGCAGTTGACAAACTTCCACCCCGGTCTTGCGGGGCATCATGACATCCAGCATGATGAGGTCGGGTTGGGAGCGACGGGCTTTCTCCAGGGCTTCATCCCCGTCTTTGGCCGTGATCACTTCATATCCTTCCCCGGAAAGGTTATATTTTAAAATCTCCAGGATATCCGGTTCGTCATCTGCGATCAGTATTTTCCTGGATTTTGTTTCCATGAAGAGAAAAAGTTTGCGCAAACCTAACCTGAATTCATTGTCCGGGAAAATTTATGGCCGGCCGTTTACACAGAGTTAATGAAAACTTAATAACAACTGGTATATTTTTTTGTATCCGTTTGAAATTTCGAAACAGGTTTTTTGGCTTTTTGCCGTCCCGGCGGGACAAATAAATTATTAAGCGAACCACTGCCGGATAATCCATTAAATAATTTATAACCAATCAGACAGCTTTATTGTCCATAAAAACGTCTATCATGGAATAAAACCCGGAAAGGCCAATACATCCCGGCTTTGTACCTTTGAACTTCAGTTCCTTATGTCAACATTTACCAAATACCTCGTTTTTTTTGTCTTTTTGACCGGGTTTGACCAGTCCGTCATTGCCCAGACCCTGTTTGCTTCGGGGACTTCCCTAAATACATTGCCCTGTAAACCACCCAAGAACCGGGAACTTTTTCATGATTATATCGATGCACAGCAGAAAATAATATTAAAGTCGGATGGAAAGAGCGATAACCTGTTCACTCCTTCAAACGATGAAGAAATAAATTTCCTGTTAACCCGGTACCTGGTTAAGAATATTGATGAACTCCAATGTAAAATTGAAACAGACAGCAGCCTGAAGGACCAGGTGAAAGTACGGTACCTGCGGGGGATCGAATACCTGCTGAAATTTTTTGTTTTAAATACGGCCAGCCGGAAAGTAAGCCCGTTGATATTGCCTGATATCATAACAGCTTATGAACAATGCGTGCAAAATGATATAAAGGGATTATCCATCGAAGGAATTATCCTCGGGTTATCCTATGAGGCAGGATATTCCGTCATCAAAGCGGATAAATATACTTTTGAAAATAATCCCGGGTATAAAGCGGGTCTGAATGTGGTTGTTTTGAAATATTGCCTGTTACATCCCGAACAGATATTTTATACACTGCAGCAATACCCTGATGTGCCCTTTGCCGACAGCCTGGTGAGAATGGTGGCGCAAAAATATCCGCGGCAATTATATGATTATGCGGCGGCCAACAATAAATTAGGCTATATCATCCGCAACATCACGGATGATAAGTTTATTAAGATCATTGTAAAAATGTCAAGAAGCAAAAGCGGCCAGCAATATTTCCCTTTCCTGGACAATCTTTTTCATGATAAAATAACTTTTAATGAGATAGATTCAGTAAAAAGCGATTCGCTCCTGTACTACAGGCTGCTGGTTAAAACCCATATGGACTATGTGAAACGGGCCATCCAAAAGGATACAGCTTTTGAATACAAATCGCTTATTGACCGGATTGAAAAAAAGGCAAAAGAATCATTCGTCAATGTCATCAACGGGTTGCATACCGAACCGGCCGAGGTTCGTTTCAAAAGCATTCAGTCATTAACGGCAGAGGAACTTTATTACCTGGCTGTTTCATCCGACGGAACCATTTATACATCCAGTTTTGTAAAAGGAGTGTACCCGCTGATGATGCAGAAGATCAATAACCGCGGCGATTCATTGCTGCTGCAGGTGAATTTTGATAAATACCGCAAGCTGATCAAAATGGCGGCCGGGTACAATACACTGGGTCATTTCCTCGGGACCTTTCCAAAAAGCGCTGATCCGAATGAAGAAGCCCCGGCCAATACATTGATGAGGGCCTTTGTAAAAAACCTGGAAAAAGGAGAAGGGCCCGAAGCGGCGGTGGATGTGGCCGACTCCTATGCCAGCATTGCCGAAACCCTGAAACCGATAGCAAATGACATGCTGGTCAATGTGCAGGAAAATTTCAAACGCAATGAAAAGACCGGTAATAAAAAAGGCATTGCTATTTACAGGATCCTGCATAAACTATTTCTTTCGGCCGATACGGCCAATAAAATTGACCTGACCAAAGAACTGGGTATCCCGCCTGTTTATGAAGTGCCTTATCAATTATTGCTGAATGACAGCGGGAGAGTGATCATGCAGGTTTTCTTTTACGGTGATAAGGATGGACAGGGTATCTTCCGGGGATTTTTAGGAACATTCAGCAATGCCAACTGGAAGATCACCGGCAACGAGGAATGGGTTTGCATCAATTCATTAAAAGGTAAACCGGTTTCCATTTATGCCAACAAACCTTTGCCGGAAGAAGGAGGGCAGGATGAGAGAGCACAAAAAAACCTGGTCAGTTATCTTGAGAAAAATAAAATTTACCCGGTTGTAACCATTCACCGCGGACATAGCTATACGGCTCCGTCTACCGTTGAGCAAATGGCGAAATCATCCCGGATCGTATTTCTCGGTTCCTGCGGCGGGTACCTGATCATACATGATGTATTGGAAAAAGCCCCGGATGCTCATATCATTGCCACCAAGCAGATCGGCGATACAAGGGTGAACCGGCCATTCTTCTACCTGCTGTCCGAAAAAATCAGGAATGGGAAAAATATAGACTGGATACCATTCTGGAAAGAACTGAGGCCCATGGCGCAGTCGGAGGATTTTGATGATTATATCCCGCCGTACAAAAACCTGGGGGCACTTTTTATTAAAGCGTATAAGATCGCAATGGGAGAGTGAGCTGGCGGAAATAAGAAATAAATAATAAGAAATGAAAAAGTGGGCTTCGTAGGCAAAATAGGATTCCCAACTATACTCTTTTTCTCTTTTACTCTTTTATCCTCTTAGTTTTGTATTTTTCTCTAAACTTTAAAGCTTGCCTGCGCCCAAAAAAACCTTTTTCGATTTTGCCTTATTGCGGAGGGTGTTTCAGTATGCGGCTCCGTATAAGAAAAAATTTTATTTCTCGGTGGCGCTGGCGATCCTGCTGGCTTTTATTACTCCCATAAGACCGATGCTGATCAAGCTGACCGTTGATGAGTATATCACCCGGTCCATTGCTTCCATGCTTATTAATATTACATTGATCCAGATCGGGCTGATCCTGGTGGAAACAGCGATGCGTTTTCTTTTCTCCTTCACCACGGCCCTGTTGGGACAATCTGTTGTTAAAGACCTTCGTGTTGCTACCTATAAAAAAATAATGGGATTGAATCTTTCCCAGTTTGATAAAACACCGATCGGCACCCTGACCACGAGAACGATCAACGATATTGAATCCATCAATGATATTTTTTCAGACGGCCTTGTTCCCATTATTGCCGACCTGCTTTCAATTATATGTGTACTTACGGTCATGTTCTGGATGGACTGGCGGCTTACATTGGTCGCACTCATTCCTTTCCCTATCATCCTCGTGGCCACCTGGTATTTTAAAGAAAGCATCAACCGTTCTTTTTTTAAGGTAAGGAATGCCGTAGCCAGTCTCAATGCATTTGTACAGGAACACCTGACCGGTATGACGGTGGTGCAGGCATTTGCTGCGGAGGACCGGGAGTTTGAAAAATTTAAAAAAATAAACAGGCAGCACCGCAACGCCAATATCAGGGCCATATTTGCCTATTCGGTTTTCTTCCCGGTTGTGGAGATCGTTCTTGCCTTATCTATTGGTTTGATCGTATGGTGGACCTCCAAAGAAGCCCTGCACCTGCAGACCAGCCAGTTTGGAAAAGTGATGTCATTTATATTATTCATGAATCTTTTGTTCCGCCCGCTCCGGGTTCTGGCCGATAAATTCAATATCCTGCAGATGGGGATCATTGCCAGTGAAAGGGTTTTCAAAGTGCTGGATAATGATGATACTCCCAAAGCCCCGGATGGTGGTTATGTGAAGACCCCTGAAATCTTACAGGGCGCCATTCAATTTGATAAGGTCTGGTTTGCTTACAACGATGATAATTATGTATTGAAGGATGTAAGTTTCGCCGTGAAACCCGGTGAGACTATAGCGATAGTCGGGCATACCGGCAGCGGGAAAACGACCATCATCAGTTTGCTGAACAGGCTTTACCATATCCAAAAAGGAGAAATCAGGATTGATGATCTCCCGGTTGAAAAATATGAACTGGACATACTGAGAAAAAATGTGGGTGTTGTTTTGCAGGATGTATTCCTTTTTTCCGGTTCTGTTCTGGATAATATCACCTTGCGGAATCCTGATATTACCCGGGAGAAAGTAATGGAAGCGGCCAAACTGATCGATATGCATGACTTCATCATGCAACTGCCCGGCGGATATGATTATAATGTGATGGAAAGAGGAGCCACCCTTTCATTGGGACAAAGACAGTTATTATCATTTATCCGGGCCTTATTGTACAATCCTTCCATCCTCATACTGGATGAAGCCACATCATCCGTTGATACGGAAAGCGAGATGCTGATCCAGCATGCCATTGATACATTGATAAAAGGAAGAACTTCTATTGTTATTGCCCACCGTCTTTCCACGATCCGTAAAGCCAGCAAGATCATTGTGCTCGACAGGGGTGAGGTCAAAGAAGCCGGCACGCATGAAGAACTGATGGCCCGGGGTGGTTATTATCAAAAGCTGTATCAATTGCAGTTTGAAAAACACAAAACAGCCAGTTAAAAATAAAAAATAAGAAACCTGCCTGCCGGCAGGCAGGTAAATAATTAATAATAAAAAAGTATGCCCCCAATGAAACGGACTTATTCATTTTTTATTCTTTATTTTTTATTATTAATTCTCGTTACTTCTTTCAGCAAACCGAAAGAAGAAAAGCCATATGTAGTAATCCTGGGCATCGCCCAGGATGCCGGCTATCCTCATATCGGCTGCAAAAAGGAATGTTGCAAAAAAGTATATGAGAGAAAAGCAGAAAAGCAATCGGTATCCTCTATTGCTGTTATTGATCCCGTCAGCCATCAGAAATGGATCTTCGATGCCACACCGGATTTTACAGAACAGGTAAAATGGCTGGATACTTATCAAAGCGGTGAACTCTCCGGGATATTTCTGACGCATGCACATATCGGGCATTATACCGGGCTCATGTACCTGGGAAGGGAAGCAATGAATGCAAAAAATATTCCCGTATATGCCATGCCCCGGATGGTTGATTTTATAAAAACAAACGGACCATGGAGTCAGTTGGTAGCCTTAAAGAATATTGAATTAAGAAATTTAAAAGCCGACAGTGTTATTCAGTTGAATGAAAGAATATCTGTTCAACCATTATTGGTCCCTCACCGCGATGAATTTTCTGAAACGGCAGGTTATCTTTTAAAATGTGAAGAAAGATCGGTCTTATTCATCCCGGATATTGATAAATGGAGCAAATGGGAAAAAGATATCCGGGAAATGGCAAAGCAATGCGATTACCTGTTGCTCGACGGAACTTTTTACAAAGACGGTGAACTGCCGGGAAGGAATATGGCAGAAATACCGCATCCTTTTGTTCAGGAAAGCATGGATTGGTTCGGTTCGTTGAGCGCCGGGGACAAAAGAAAGATCTGGTTCATCCATTTTAACCATACCAATCCTTTGATAAGAAATGGATCTGCAGAGTGTAAAGAGGTGAGGAACAGGGGCTTTAATGTGGCATACCGGGGTTTGGTGCTGAAGTTTTAAGGAACCATAAAACCAAACTCATTTTTTAATCATATAGCATTTCAAAATCGTGGTTTTTCACCCCTGCCCCCTTATCTTTGCGCAAATTTTAGAAACGGCATGACATTGGGTCGAAGCAAATCCTTACTGGTAGCGGTTTTCAGCTTATTTGTGGTTTCTTTTTTTAACCCGGCCATTGCCGGTGGCGGGGAAGGTGATTCCACCCATAAAAAAGAAGCTTTTAAAGCCAAGGAAATAATCTTCGGCCACGTTCTCGATGCCAAGGAGTTTCATTTTTTTGATATAGAAGGAAAAGACGGGAAACACCACCCGGTGAGCATACCCCTGCCCGTGATCCTTTACTCCCCGCAAAGAGGCTTCGATTTTTTTATGTCCTCCAAATTCGAACACGGGCATGAAGCACATAAAGGATATGTTATTCTCAATGAAGAGAACATTGTCCGGATGAAACTTGATCCCAAAAAATACGGTATCCAGCAAATCGTTCCGGTTAATGAGAAGGGCGAGATTGATACATCGGTTGAAGTGTATGATCTTTCACTCACCCGCAATGTGGTCCAGATGTTGCTTGCACTGATCATTTTTACCTGGATCATGCTGAAGATAGCCCGGATGTATAAAAAAGGGCAGGGAGTGATCACGGCACCCAAAGGAACCCAGGGATTTTTTGAACCGCTGATCGTTTTTATCCGGGATGATGTGGCCAAGCCCAACCTCGGTCATAGTTATGCCAAATATCTTCCTTACCTGCTGACCGTTTTCTTTTTTATACTGATCAATAATGTATTCGGGCTTATTCCCGGCACGGCCAATGTTACCGGCAATATTGCATTTACCATTGTACTGGGCTTAATATCATTTGCGGTTATTTTAGCCAGTTCCAACAAACATTACTGGGGTCATATTTTCAATCCGCCGGGCATGCCTTTATGGGTGAAGTTCATTCTTGTTCCGGTAGAATTCGTCAGTGTTTTTGTAAAACCCATGGCGCTGATCATTCGTCTTTTTGCCAACATGATCGCGGGGCATATCATCATCATTTGCCTGGTCTCGCTGATCTTTATTTTTTCGGCGATGAACAAGACCATTGGTATTGCCGCTTCGCCGGTGGCCATCGGGTTCACGATATTTATTTATTTCATCGAGATCCTGGTGGCGTTCCTGCAGGCTTATATTTTCACGATGCTCACCGCGGTGTTCATCGGGCAGGCGAGGGAAGGGGCACATCATGAACATGAAGAGGATAAACACACGGCGGCTAATTATGATGACGCGGTGATCGTATAAGTTTTTTTTAATAATCAATATAAATCAACAATTATGGATTTAATGATGGTATTGTTAAGCGATGTAGCAAATTCAAATGCCGGTGGTGCTATTGGCGCCGGTTTGGCTGCGATGGGTGCCGGTATTGGCGTAGGCCAGATCGGTAAAGGAGCTGTTGAAGCCATTGCCCGCCAACCGGAAGCGCTGAATGACATCCGGGCTAACATGATCCTGACCGCCGCCCTTGTAGAAGGTGCTGCGCTGTTTGCGATCATCGTGGGTTTGCTGGCCGTTCTTTAATGAACATTAAAACTGCATCCGAAGCACAGGGCGGGGGATGCGGTTTTTTAAACTCAAATCCCAAAAAACAAATACCAGATTCCAATTTTGGAATTTGGGATTTATAATTTGTAATTTTTTAAATTATGGATCTTCTCAAACCGAATTTTGGATTATTGATATGGACCCTGCTGGCCTTTGTCATCGTACTTTTCATATTGGGTAAATTTGCCTGGCCGGCCATTGTAAAAGGACTGAAGCAAAGGGAACAAAGTATTGCCGACTCTTTATCAACCGCTGAAAAAATAAAAGCGGAGATGGCTATGATGAAAAGCGAGAATGAAGTGTTGCTGGCCAAGGCCCGTGAAGAAAGAGCGCAAATGATGAAAGAGGCAAGAGAAACCAAGGACAGGATCATCAGTGAGGCCAAAGAGCAGGCGAAGCTGGATGCCAATAAAATTATCCTGGAAGCACAGGCAGCCATCAATACGCAGAAAATGGCGGCATTGACCGATGTAAAAAACCAGGTTGGAAAATTGGTCATTGAGGTCAGCGAAAAAATATTGAGAAGAGAGCTGGGAAACAAAGAAGCCCAGGAAGCCCATATTAAAGGGCTGGTTGATGAAGTAAAATTAAATTAAGCAGTTAGCTATTAGCTGTCAGCCGTCAGCGAACGGAACAGCTAATAGCAAATGGCTAAAAGCTAATAGCTAATAAATGCCGAATCCACGTTTAGCAACCCGTTATGCCAAATCACTGATTGACCTTGCCATAGAAAAGGGGCAGTTGGAAACGATATTTGCCGACATGCAATGGCTGCAGGCAGTATGTAAGGGCAGCCGGGATTTTGTGGTATTGCTGAGAAGCCCGGTCATCAAGGCGGATAAAAAAGAAAAAATTGTGGAAGCGGTCACGAAGGGACATATCGGTGAAATCACCAACGGTTTCATCCGGCTGATGATCCGGAAAAGCCGCGAAAGCTATTTGCCCGAGGTGGTCACCGCTTTTATCAAGCAATACAAGGTCAATAAAAATATTTATACGGTCAGGTTGACCACAGCGACCGTATTAAGTGATGAATTGAAGAATGCCATTATGAAGCAGATCCGGGATACCACACCCATGCAGCAGATCGAACTGGAAGCGGGCGTGAATAAAGACCTGATCGGGGGATTTGTATTGCAGGCGGGAGATAAGCTGATCGATGCCAGCATTGCCTATGACCTGAAGAATATTGCGAAGCAGTTTGAGAACAATGATTTTATTTATAAGATAAGGTAGATAGAAAGTCGGAAAGTCGGAAAGTCCGAAAGTCGGAAAGTCAGAAAGTCGGAAAGTCGGAAAGTCGGAAAGTCGGAAAGACCGAAAGAAACACACTGATAAAAGAAAAGCTCTTATAATTTTAAAAACTACTCTTCCGGACTTCCGGTCTTTCGGACTTTCGGACAAACACAATAAACAGTTTTTTTATGATAGAGATCAAACCAGATGAAATTTCAGCGATACTCCGCCAGCAACTGAGCAATTTCAATGCAGGCGCCGACCTGGAAGAAATAGGAACCGTACTGCAGGTGGGTGATGGTATTGCCCGTGTGTACGGATTGGGAAATGTCCGCTATGGTGAACTGGTGGAATTTGAAAATGGTGTACGCGCCATTGCATTGAACCTGGAAGAAGATAATGTGGGTGTGGTGTTGATGGGTGAAAGCGGCAATATCATGGAAGGAGCGAAGGTTCGCCGTACAGGTCAGATCGCATCCATCAAAGTGGGAGAAGGCATGCTGGGTCGTGTTGTAAATACATTGGGAGAACCCATTGACGGCAAGGGCCCGATCACCGGCGAGCGTTATGAAATGCCGCTGGAAAGAAAAGCGCCGGGAGTTATTTTCCGTGAGCCGGTGAAAGAACCATTGCAAACGGGTATCAAAGCGATTGATGCGATGATACCGATCGGCCGTGGACAAAGGGAATTGGTGATCGGTGACCGGCAAACCGGTAAGACAGCTATTTGTGTTGATACCATAATTAACCAGAAAGAATTTTTTGCGGCCGGCAAACCGGTTTATTGCATCTATGTGGCTATCGGGCAAAAAGCATCTACGATCGCGCAGGTGATGAAGACCCTGAATGATGCAGGCGCTATGGAATATACCATCATCGTTGCAGCATCTGCATCTGATCCTGCACCGTTACAATTCTATGCACCATTTGCCGGCGCTGCCATCGGGGAATTTTTCCGTGACACCGGCCGTCCTGCTCTGATCATTTATGATGACCTTTCAAAACAGGCTGTGGCTTATCGTGAAGTGTCGTTATTGTTGCGTCGTCCTCCGGGCCGTGAAGCTTATCCCGGTGATGTATTCTATCTGCACAGCCGTTTACTGGAAAGAGCAGCCAAGATCATCAGCGATGATAATGTGGCAAAGAATATGAATGATGTGCCGCCGAGCATTAAACACCTGGTAAAAGGCGGCGGTTCTTTAACCGCGTTGCCGATCATTGAAACACAGGCAGGCGACGTGTCGGCCTATATTCCTACAAACGTGATCTCCATTACAGACGGGCAGATATTCCTCGAAGGCAACCTGTTCAATGCCGGTATTCGTCCCGCGATCAACGTGGGTATTTCGGTTAGCCGTGTGGGTGGTAACGCGCAGA
>CAZQGZ010000045.1:0-20193 GCA_964592935.1 uncultured Chitinophaga sp.
CCGGCGAATGGGCCGGAGCCTATGGTTTGACGGAACCGAACAGCGGCAGCGATGCACTCAGCGCCAAATCGACAGCAAAACTCAGCGGGGACGGAAAGCATTATATTCTGAACGGGCAGAAATGCTGGATCACCAACGGTGGATTTGCCCAGGTATATACCGTGTTTGCAAAATTAGACGGTGATAAGTTTACGGCATTCATTGTGGAAAGAGGAACGGAAGGGTTTACCCAGGGACCTGAGGAGCAGAAAATGGGGATCAAAGGTTCTTCCACCGTGCAATTATATTTCCAGGATTGCAAAATACCGGTGGAGAATTTACTGGGAGAGATCGGCAAGGGCCATAAGATCGCATTTAATATCCTCAATCTCGGCAGATTGAAATTAGCCGCTGCCGCACTGGGCGGGGCAAAAATGGCCGTATCTGACAGTGTTGTATATGCGAAAACAAGGGAACAGTTCAAACAACCCATCGCCAATTTCGGAGCGATCAAACATAAACTGGCGGAAGTGGCCATCCGGATCTTTGCCGGTGATTCGGCGCTTTATCGTACCGCAAGATGGATCGATGAAAAAGAACATGAATTGCTTTCTTCCGGCAAACCATTTAATGAAGCCTTATTGGGCGGGGCCGAAGAGTATGCCATTGAATGCGCCATGCTGAAAGTATATGGAAGCGAAGTGCTGGATTTTGCGGTGGATGAAGGGGTGCAGATACACGGGGGCAATGGTTTCAGCGCCGAATATAATATTTCAAGAGCCTATCGCGACAGCCGCATCAACCGCATCTATGAGGGCACCAATGAAATTAACCGGTTGCTTACCCTGGACATGACATTAAAAAGAGCGATGGGCGGGCGCCTGGACCTCATGGGTCCTGCCATGGCCGTGCAAAAAGAACTGATGAGTATTCCCGATTTTGGCGCGGAAGATGAAATGCCTTTTGCCAAAGAGAAAAAATGTATCGCCAATCTCAAGAAAGCGATCCTGATGGTATCCGGGGCAGCCGTGCAGAAATTAATGATGAAAATCGATACGGAACAGGAAGTGCTGATGAATATCGCCGATATGGCCATTGAAACATTCAATGCGGAAAGCGCTTTACTGCGGGTGATGAAAATGACCGATAAACTGGGTGAAACAGCCTGCCGGCTCCATATGGACATCGTCCGGACCTACCTGTATGATGCGGCCGACAGGATCCATAAATCAGGTAAAGATGCTATTAATGCTTTTGCAGACGGGGATGAACAACGGATGATACTGATGGGCCTGAAGCGGTTTACCAAAGCAGAACCCTTTAACAGTAAAGATGCCAGAAGAAGGATCGCAGATAAGATGAACGCAGAGGGTAAATACTGTTTTTAATTCCAGGACTCCCTGTCAAAATCAAGCATGACCTTATTAAAAGTGGGTATCTTCTGGTTGTCTTTATAAATATCGAGCAGTTCCTTGCGTGCTTTTTGCAACTCGAAAAATTTTTGTATTCTTTTTCTTTCAAATATTAATCCCGTACAAAGAATGGCCGAAGAGAAAAAGGCAACCAGGAAATAAACCAGGAATGTATCTGCTATGTGAGGAGTTTTAAAAACATAGTACAGAATATAAATAATAGCATAACAACCGTATGCAAAAACGAGCGAAGCCGTTATCAGTGTTTTACCCAATGCCTTCCGGTTGGTGATCACGATCTTCGATTGACGCACAAAAAAGTACAGACAAAGTGCAAACACCGCCGCGATCCCCGGACCCAGTACAATGGTAATTGCCTCCACATTGTATCCCACCAGCAGCACAACAGAAATTTCAAATACAATAATTGAAAGTATTAAAATCATTAACCGCCTTGTAAAAATGGCCGAGGTGCTGAAATAAGTGAGAAAGGATAACATAAGCGGGGCATCCAGCAGGTTATTGCCCAGGCCCCAGACATATATCACATCGGAATTGGCCCGGATATATCCCTCGGTCATCAGGTTGTAAAGAAATACCAGGAGATAATAAATCAGCAAAAAGGGAAAACTCCTGAATGAACCCATCCGCAGTACAAGGATAAGTAATATCGGCAGAAAAAGGGCAAGGGTCGATACAAAGCCCATAACAGAATTCCAGGTCATACTCTATTGGTTTTTCAAGGGATGGATTTATTCTCTCTGCACTACGCTATTGATCCAACTGTAAATTTAACGGGTGTTGTTTATACATAGTGCCTGTTTGGTACATGTTTATACTAAAATTCAGTAAAACCATGTGCCTTGCTGGTAATTATACTAAAACAGGGGATAGTGTTTTTTATGGTATCTTTCTGTGATGATACGATGGGTTTATTTTATTTTACTCCTGAAGGGAATTTCAACTATGGCACAACCCGTTCAGCATAATTTCCTGGCGGGAAAGACAACCGGTGCGTTGCCTTTCCTGGAATATGGTTTGGGCGAGGACCGGCTGGGTGGAGCAAAGATGACTTACCTCGATACCGGTGTATTGATAAAAGTGGTGGACAGTACGATCATCAACTATAAAGTGCAGTTGTCCGGAAATCATTTTGCTTACCTGGCCAAAGCAAGTTTTGTAAAAGACAGTACGATAAATATCCGGCCTTATTATTTAACCAGTAGCTGGCTGATTAATGGCGACGATAAATATGATTATGTTTCTGTTTCCCTCGATGAAAGATTACCCTACCGGAGCATGCAGCAGATCAGCCCCTCGCGGATTATTGTTGATGTTTTCGGCGCTATCAGCAATACCAACTGGATCACGCAACGCTCTTCTGCAAAGGAAATTAAAAATGCTTATTACGAACAAACCGAGGATGATGTATTCAGGATCATCATCGAATTGAATCACCCGCAGCATTGGGGTTACCGTATTTATTACCAGGATAAAAAGCTTGTAATAAAGGTAAAGAGACAACCCGCTTACCCGGACCTAAAAAAACTGAAAATTGCTGTGGATGCAGGACACGGCGGGGATAACAGGGGAGCTACCGGCAAGACCACCGGCATCGAAGAAAAAAAATATACACTGCTTATTGCCAAAGAGCTGGAGAAAGACCTGCTGATGGAAAAAGCAACTGTTTTTATGACAAGAAATCATGATACTTCATTAAGCATGCTTGAAAGAACAGAGATGCTGAAAAAAGAGGATCCTGATTTTATGATCAGTATTCATCTCAATTCATCTGTACGGGACAGTATCCGGGGAGTGAGCACGTATTACCGTTATATCGGGTTCAGGCCTTTGTCACAATTTATCCTTGAAAGCATGGTACAACTCGGGTTGAATGAATTCGGTAATGTGGGCAGCTTCAATTTTTCTTTAAACGGTCCAACCGATTATCCCAACTGCCTGGTGGAAGTGGCATTTTTAAGCAATAAAGAAGATGAGATGCTGATCCTGGATCCCGAATTTCATAAAGCGGTTGCCTGCCAGATCCTTGATGGGATCAAGAAATGGTTAAAGACCTGTCAATGATTTTCAGGAGGCAGGGGTTGACCACGGTGGCAATTGATGCAGGTAATGGTGTGCAGGTATTCCGGCCGTTGTGTGGAATCAAAATAAAAATATTTGCTGTTTATATCAATGACCATCTTTATCATATCCCTTGCATTTTCTTTCATAGGCTCGGTGTCCGACGCAAAATCAAGGCTATCCGGGAAATTACGGTAAGGCCGGTGGCAGAATTTGCAGTCCACCCCAAGAGCAACCGTATAGGTTTGCATAATACTGTCGAGCTTTTCATTGCTGATATCTTTTGGCAGCACTTTCAGGTTTCTTTCCCCGGGAGACGGAAAGCCCACTGCGGCAGCTCCCAGGAAGACAAATGCTATAAAGGAGGCCAGTGTCAATAATTTATTTTTTTGCAACATATTTTTCTGACAGGGTTTAACTGAACAGGGTGGCATGGCAACTGTTATTATTTTCTTATGAAACGACAATGAACAGTTCCTGCTTTTCGATCCTGAAAATACAAATTGGTCATGGGTTATATCGGGATAATTGATGAAAGGGTTGGTTTTCTTTACTGCCGGCTTAAAATTACCCGGGGTGAAAAGCGGTTTTTAGACTGTTCCTTATTTTCGGTAGTGGGTCAGTTTCACGCAAAGACACTAAGTTTTATACAAAAGGCGCAAAGATCCCTGGCGACTTATGTATTTACTCTTTGCGGCTTTGCGTGAAATATTTCAAACGGGCCCACTGCCTTATTTTCCATTAATAAGAATTGAATGCAACTTATCTGTAATTTTGCCAGGAATTGAAATTATATGAGTGAAATTACAGCCGCCCCCGCATTAACCGCAAAAGATTTCGCTACCGACCAGGAAGTTCGCTGGTGCCCTGGTTGTGGAGATTACTCCATATTGGCCCAGGTTCAAAAAGTGATGCCAACCCTTGGAATACCGAGGGAAAATATTGTGATTATATCCGGCATCGGCTGCAGCAGCCGGTTTCCCTATTACATGAATACCTATGGCATGCATTCGATCCATGGAAGGGCAACGGCTGTGGCTTCGGGCCTGAAAGCATCCAGACCGGAACTGAGCGTGTGGATCGTTACCGGCGACGGGGATGGGTTAAGCATCGGCGGTAATCATACCATTCATTTGCTGCGAAGGAATTTTGATGTCAACATCCTTTTATTCAATAACCAGATCTATGGATTGACAAAGGGACAATATTCCCCTACTTCGGAAGAACACAAGATCACCAAGTCGACCCCGATGGGAAGCATTGATCATCCCTTTAATCCATTGGCGCTTGCCCTGGGAGCTGATGCAACATTTGTTGCCAGGACGATGGACCGCGATCCCAAACATATGCAGGCCATGCTGATCAGAGCAAACGGGCACAAAGGAGCTTCTTTCCTGGAGATCTACCAGAACTGCAATATATTCAATGATGGCGCTTTTGAAATTTTTACAGAGAAGAGTTCGAAAGCAACTGAAACACTATTCCTCGAACAGGGCAAGCCATTGATCTTTGGCGCCGCTGCAGATAAAGGGATTAAACTGGACGGGTTCAAACCGGTTGTGGTGAACCTGAATGAAGGACATAGCGCTGATGAACTTTGGATACATGATGATGCAGATATTTACAAAGCACAGATATTAACCCGGATATTTGACGATCCGACACACGAAGGACATCTGCCAAGACCCTTTGGTGTATTTTACCAGGCCGACCGTCCCTGCTATGAAGATGTAATGGCTCAGCAGATCGAACAGGCCAAAGCAAAAAAACCGGCTGACCTGGATAAACTGTTAAGGGGGAACGAGGTTTGGACGATACAATAATTTAAAGAAGCGATTTTTTATCAGGGGGCTGCTCTGCCATGAAAGATTAAGTTCAGGCACTGGCCAGTTCCCGCTCTGCATTTTTATACACTTTCTTTTCTTTCCTTTTATACCACCACTTCGGCGCTGTCTTTTTCATCAGCGTATCAATATTGCGCATACCGAACAGGCTCCACATGCCTTTTATTTTTCCGCCCAATGATGGTTGCATGGCCCTCAGGCTCATGGCAAATCCGCTTTCAAGATATTCCATATGGTGCCAGTAACCGGCGGGCATAAATAACGTATCTCCGGGTTCTAAAATAAAATCAAGACCCTCGGCGAGTTTCAATGCCGGGAATTTTTCATAATCCACTTTGCCTTCTTCATAGTAGTTGGAAAAATCAGCAATACTCAATACCTCCCAGGGTTTGCGGTAAAGTTTGTACTGTTCTTTAAAAGGAAACATCAGCACTCTTTTCTTTCCGCAAAACTGGGTATGAAGAATATGAGAGAGGTCGATATCGAAATGCATATGGGTGATGCTGCCTGCTCCGCCCGTAAACAACATCGGGTATTTCTTGATGAAACCTTTCATGAGGTGTTCGGGCCAGGTGAAATCATGGATCATCTGCGGGGCGTGCTGAAAAATATTGAACAGGAAAATGCGCCAGGCGGCCGGGCCCTTGCTGATCATATCGATGTATTCTCCAAAAGTCTTATAATCATCGGCCGTATTGATGGGGGTGTAGGCATCACTTTTTTCATTATGATAGAGGGGTACTCTTTTTTGACCCACCTGTTCCTTGAAATAATCCCAGTTCCATTTGGTATAGGCCGGCCATTCCTGCGACAGTTTTTTGATAACTACCGGCAACCCGGGTTCATAGAATTCCTTTCTAAAAACCTCCGGTTCGATCGTATCCACCACAGTTACCGGTTTAAGACGCATAAGATCCCTTTTTTGCAAAGATAAATGAGGCGTGAAAATACAGATTGTCGGCTAAATACCTCCTGTAATAAATTGGATTAAAAAAGCACCGCTGAAATGGCGGTGCTTCTGCATTCTTCACAGATTCTTTACTATGGTGGATTGCTGACAACAATTATATGACTCTGCGGGGGCCATTATGCCTGAAACGCGTCAGGTCGCGGCGGGTTTCGCATTGGGCTCTATGCAGTCTCCTGCGCTCGATAGGGGTTACAATCCCATCCCTGCGGGCTCTTTTTCTCATTACCTGGTTACGAACAACATCTTTGCGAAGTTCCATTTTTTCGATACGGGTCAACTGACCCTGGCCGATTCCCTGTTTGCGAACCCGGCTGCGTCCAACGGATTGAGCAGAGGCGGAAGCCGAAACAAGGGCAAGAATAAGGCTGAATAGTAAGATCTTTTTCATGGCAACTTTTTTTCTGATAAAAATTATTTGGGTTTATGACGTGAACCGGAGTACGGGGTTTAATGGCAAAGGTAAAAATTAACAGGGTTTCGGTTTTTTTTAATCAAATAACCTAAAACAACCCGGCCTGCTCCGGTAAGAGCCGGAAGCTCTTCCGATGGTATTTACACAGGTTATATTCTTCAATGGCCCTGCGATGCTCTTCAGTACCATAACCCTTGTTGGTATTCCAGGCATAATGCGGAAATTCCTCATGAATGGTAAGCATGTATTCATCCCTCCATGTCTTGGCCAGGATACTGGCAGCAGCAATGGAAGTATAAGTGGCATCCCCTTTTATCATGCATCGGTGTGGTATTTTCTTATACCGGGGAAAACGGTTGCCATCGATCAGCAGGAGCCCCGGTTTTACTGTTAATTGATCCAATGCCGCATGCATGGCTTTAAAAGAAGCTTTCAGGATATTAATGCGGTCGATCTCGTTATTATCAATAGAGGCAACGGCATAAGCAATGGCTTCCGCTTCGATGATCTTTCTTAATTCGTTGCGGTGTTTTTCAGAAACCTGTTTGGAGTCATTGAGTAAATCATGATTAAATTCTCTGGGTAAAATGACGGCAGCAGCAAAAACAGGCCCTGCCAGGCAGCCACGGCCGGCTTCGTCGCAACCGGCTTCGGTTAATTCTTCCTGGTAAAAGGGTTTCAGCATCCTCCTGCAATTTCAGAAATAATATCTTATAAATCACAAAGAGGCAGGCCGGGCTATTAACTTTGCAGCCGCCATGACGAACCGGCCAATACAAAGATCTTCGCGTCCCGTAGCTATATGGCTCCTGGTAGGAGTGGGCATGATCATGATACAGGTTTTGCTGGGTGGCATCACCCGGTTAACCGGCTCCGGATTATCTATCACAGAATGGAAACCCATCATGGGAACTTTGCCGCCGATGAATGAACAGGACTGGAATCTTGCTTTTGAAAAATACAAACAGATCGCGCAGTACAAATTTGTGAATCCCCATTTCACCCTTGCTGATTTCAAATCCATTTTTTTCTGGGAATGGTTTCACCGTTTATGGGCAAGACTGATCGCGGTGGCCTTCGCTATTCCGTTTATCATCTTCCTCATTCAGAAAAGATTTAAAAAGGAAATGATCAGGCCCATGCTTATTCTTTTTTTACTGGGCGCCTTGCAGGGATTGGTGGGATGGATCATGGTACAGAGCGGGCTGGAAGATTCGGAACTTCTGTATGTAAGCCACTACAAACTGGCGATCCATTTTATCCTGGCATTGGGATTACTATGTTATGCGTTATGGTTTGCATTGGATCTGTTGGTGCCAAAAGAACAGATCACTGTAAACAAACCACTCCGGAAATTTTCTTCCTGGTTAATTGCTTTGCTGATCATCCAATTGGTTTATGGTGCTTTCATGGCCGGATTAAGAGCGGGGCCCTTTGCTCCCACCTGGCCAACGATCAACGGTGTTTGGGTTCCTGAAAATATGCATTCATTTGGTGATAGAAACTTCCCGGGACTTTCATTTCTTACGGACAATCCTTTGATGGTTCAATTTATTCACAGGATCCTTGCTTATATTCTGACTATACTGGTATGTATTTGGTTTTTGAAAGCCAATAAAATTAATGGAACTGCTCTTTTTCAAAAAACAAAAGCATTGCCGTTGGTGATAGTTTTGTTACAGGTTGTACTGGGTGTGCTTACTGTTTTAAATGCTGCAACACCTCATTCATTTCTCTGGCTGGCGGTGGCTCACCAGTTTGCAGCCATGTTGCTCCTGTTATCGATGGTTTGGATGCTTTATATTGTTAGAAGTAAACTCATCAAGTAAAGACAGTGTGATAATATTTTCTGAAACAATATCCGGATGAAAAAAGAATATCTTCATTTGATTAAGCAGCCATTTATCCCTACTTTTAATAAACCCATTTCCCCGGCTGATGAAAACCTGGCTCAAAGGATTTTATTATTCCTTCCCCATCCAACTGGTCTTCCTGCATTTCAGGAAATACCAGGCCCTGCTGATATTCTGGTTTGTGCTGTTCAGTACGGTGAACGGAAGCTTTATGAAAACCTTCGGTGCCGATTCATTGTACCTGGCACCGGAATACCTCGGTAATGTCAATTCACTCAGCTCAGCGATCGTTGGAATTTCCATCGGCATGTTCATCATGAGCTGGAATATTTCCACCTTCATTCTCTTCAGCAGGCATTTTCGTTTCCTGGCAGCTACAACAAATCCGTTTTTGAAATATTGTATCAACAATTCTGTCATACCGGGAATTTTTATACTGTTCTATTTTTATAAGTCTTACCGCTTCGCCCATTTCAAAGAACTGATCCCCACGACAGAGATCTTTTTTCTGTTTGGCGGTTTCCTGATCGGCCTGATCTTTATACTGGCGGTCTCCCTTATTTATTTTTTCCGGGCCGACCGTTCCATTCAGCGGCGCATGATGCCCACGATCAGCGACCCCAAATCCTATATTACCCATCTTGGTACGGTAAAAGAAATCTACCATGACAAGCCGCTCATCAACGTGAAATGGTATTTTGAGTCCCCGTTGAGAATAAGACCGGCCAGGGATGTTTCTCATTATACCAACTCATTTATCGAATCTATTTTCAAGCGTCACCATTTTGCCGCGATTCTTTCGGTATTAGCCGCTTTCCTCTTCCTGCTGGTCATCGGTTTCTTTCTCGATAATGATTTTTTCCAGTTGCCCGCCGGCGCCAGCATTACCATTTTCTTTTCTGTGCTGATCGGTGTTGCCGGCGCTATCACGTATTTCCTCCAGAGCTGGAGCATCCCGTACCTGATCGGCCTGGTTTTGCTGCTGAATATATTTTATAAAATGGATTGGATCGATCCCCGTAATAAAGCATACGGCCTGAATTACTGGAACAAAAATGAAAGACCGCCTTATACCAAAGAAGGATTGATGACCCTTTGCAACAAAGACAGCGTGGAAGCCGATCGTCAGAATATGATCGGCATATTAAACAACTGGAAGAAAAAACAGGACAACGAAAAGCCATTGCTTGTATTGATCAATACCAGCGGGGGAGGGCACCGGAGCGCCACATTCACCTTCCATGTGCTGCAGCAATTGGATAGCATGACCCATGGAGATATTCTTAAAAAAACATTCCTGATCAATGGCGCTTCGGGCGGCATGATCGGCGCAGCCTATTTCAGGGAATTATACAGGCAAAGACTGGAAGGGAAAAATATCCGCCTGCAGGATAACAAATATGTGGATGATATTGCGGGCGACCTCCTGAATCCATTGTTTACTTCTTTTTTCGCCAGGGATCTTATTGCTCCCGCTCAAAAATTCAGCGTGGGCTCATACAACTATGTAAAAGACCGGGGTTATGCTTTTGAACAAAAGCTCGGGGCCAATACAAGGGGATTTTTAAACAAACAACTGAAAGATTATGTGGCAGATGAAAAAGCAGCCAATATTCCCCTGGTGTTTTTTAATTCCGTAGTGACAAGAGACAGCCGGAAGATGATCATCTGCACCCAACCCGTCCGGTTTATGATGCAGGGAATGCAGGACACGGCAAACATTCCATCGAAGGACCCCGATGCTGTGGACTTTGTTTCTTTTTTTGCGAAACAGGATCCATATAACATCCGCATTCTTACAGCACTGAGGATGAATGCAACCTTCCCCATAGTATTGCCCAATGTCTGGCTTCCTTCCAACCCGGTGATCGATGTTATGGATGCGGGCCTTCGGGATAATTTCGGCCAGGAAACCACGCTTCGTTTTTTATCATCCTTTGATGACTGGATCAAAGAAAATACCAGCGGGATACTGATCCTGCAAATCAGGGACCGGGGAACCGGGGGATGGGAGATGCCCTATCTTTCTGATGATATCAGCGATCATGTAACCAAACCATTTTTGCTGCTGCAACATAACTGGTTCAAGATGATGGAATATTTTCAAAGTGATATGCTTTCTTATTATTCCACCCGCAGCAACAGTCCTGTATATAAGATCACGTTTCAGTATGCTTCCGGTAATGAACAAAATAAGGCAGCGCTTAATTTTCATCTTACCCGCAGTGAAGAAAAAGATATCATGGCATCGAAGTACTCAGCCATCAACCAGGAAAGTTTTAAAAAAGTGATGGCATTGATAGAAAGAACAAATGCTGCCGGAACAGCTCCCCGTAAATTTTTTAAACCCTGGTTCTGGTGAGGACCATTGAACCCGAAATGTTCATGCCGGTTGCAGTAGCCGGAAACATTTTTTCTTAATTTTTATAATCAATTCAGTAACGGTTTCCGCAGGCTCTCCGTCAATATGCAGGGGGGCATGGGACGGATTAATGATCTTTAGTTTATCCGTTTGAAAATAGATCAGCCCGCTCTTTTTATTTACCAGGGACGCAGACCTTAATTTGTTCCACCCGGCCAGTTGTTTTAATGCCTGCCAGGTAAAAGCGATCTTGTTTTTACTGGTTGCAATGACTATATCCAGCAACCCATCGGAAAGACTTGCTTTGGGTGCAATGGTAAAGTTGTTGCCAAACTGGTTGCTGTTGGCGATACTGATAAAATATGCTTCCGTTTCTATGGTGGTATCTTCTAATTGTATTTGAAACGGGTGTTTTTTCATGGAAAAAAAATGTTTCAGCACCAGCTTCACATAAGTGGCCAGGCCTCTTTTTTTCTGATTCGCAAATTCATGGGCCACCCGTGCATCAAAACCAAAACCGGAAAGCATGCAGGAAAAGTGTTCATTGGCGAAATACCCGTCGATGGCTGAAGCGTTGCCATTAAAAATAATATCCAGCGCCCCGGCTAATCGTTTGGGTATTTTGGCTGCAAAGGCTAAACCATTTCCCGAACCGCAGGGGATGATGCCGAAGTTCACATCACAATCCATCAATCCGCTTACGACCTGGTTCACCGTGCCGTCGCCGCCTGCAATAACCACATCCGTTACATGTTGTTCTTTAATGATGGAACGGAGAAAAGAATAATCGCCGCTTGCCACAGAAGGATAAACCCGGTATTTTATTTTTTTGTCCGCTGTTTTTTTTTCAATGATCTGTTGAAGGTCTTGCCCGGACCCGGCACCCGAAACAGGATTGATGATATAAATGATATTTCGCATGCTTTAAGGAAGTCGTAGCGTAACCAGGTGTATCATACGGGAAGGAGCCATCATCATCGGGTTGGGCGGATTGATCACCATATAAATTTTCATCTGTTTTTTCCCGGCAAATAATTTGCGAAGGGTTGCTGTTGGTATTTTGGCAGTAAAAGTGCTGTCCTTTTCCAGCAGCGGGTTGCCCTGTTCGTCTGTAAACTGCAGGTTATGGATCCAGTTGCTCGGTGTCTTTTCCTTATAGATCACTTCGAGGTACCCGTTCTTTTTCCATTCGGCGGAACTTATTTTTTTAATGTTGCGTAATTCGTCTGATTGGCTGCTGATCAAAACAGTCTTTTTATTCAGGGAAATTTTCCAGCTATCCTCCTGCTGAGGCGGGACAGGTTGTCCATGCACAGATAAAGTTGATGTCATCAGTGTTATTAAGGTAATTAAAAATTTCATGGTATGGCTTATTTCAACTGTAAGTTATTAAATAATCATGCCATTATGATGATGTTGCGCTAATAATGCAGGCAAACGCATTAAAATGCGCTTAGAAATTATTCAAAGCGGAGAATTGGAACGCGGATGACACGGATTGGATGGATGAAAACGGATTTTTATTCTGCGAAGCAGAATAAATCCCTGCCTGAATGACTCAGTCGGGCAGGAGTGCTTATTCCCCTGGAAAACAATTTAACACTGAAACATGAAGGGATTTTATATTCATTAGGATTAATTTTTAAAATCCGTTTAATCCGTGTCATCCGTGTTCTGTATTAACCTGAAATTGTAAAGCGGTTACCCTGGTTTATTTTGAAGGTTGCTTCATTCCCCTTCTCCTCCTGATAGTTATGAGGCTACCATCTCAATAAAGCACTGGCCCAGGTAAACCCACTGCCAAAAGATGCAAGACAAACCAGGTCGCCTTCTTTTACTTTTCCTTCCTGCCATGCTTCGCATAATGCAATGGGTATTGAGGCGGCCGTGGTGTTGCCGTATTTTTGAATATTGTTATACACCTGGTCATCGGTCAAACGAAGTTTCTTTTGTACGAACTGGCTGATGCGGAGGTTGGCCTGGTGGGGGATCAGAATCCGGAGATCGGAGATCTGAAGCCCGTTTTGATTCAATGCTTCCATGATCACTTCGGGAAATTTCTCCACGGCTTTTTTAAAAACAGCAGGGCCATCCATAAACGGGAAGACCTGGCCATCATCGATCATTTGATGGCTAAAAAACATTTGCGCTATCTCCGCTTCATCAAATGAAGCATATTTTTCCTCCTTCCAGTGGTTGGCATGGGTACCCGGATTATACATGGCGAGGATCTCTGCGCTTTCACCATCGCTGTGCAGATGGGTGCTTAATATGCCCCGGTTTTCTTCAGTGGCCGGCTGAAGCACTACCGCTCCTGCCCCATCACCAAAGATCACCGTTACATTTCTTCCTCTTGTGCTGAAATCAAGACCAAAAGAATGTTTCTCGGCGCCGACTACTAAAATATTTTTATACATCCCGCTTTTAATGAACTGGTCGCCTACACTGAGTGCATAAACAAAACCGCTGCATTGGTTGCGTACATCCAGCGCCCCGATCTCTTTCATCTTCATGGCCCGCTGCACCAATACACCGCAACCGGGAAAATAATAATCAGGACACAAGGTGGCAAAAATGATGAAGTCAATATCCTGCGGTGTGAGGCCGGCTCTTTCAATTGCGATGGTTGCCGCTTCAACTCCCATCGTGGTCGTTGTTTCTTCCGTACGATGTGCATAACGACGTTCTTTGATACCGGTACGTTCCTGTATCCATTCATCACTGGTGTCCATATACTTCAGCAGGTCGTTATTGGTTACCACGTTGGCAGGCACATACATGCCGATACCGGCGATTTTACTTCTGATCATGGCAGGTAATTGAACGGGTAAGATAGGAAATAGGACGGAAATGAAACAGGTACGGAGAATTCGTTTACATTCTTATTTCGACCACCTTATTTTCATTCCTGCTCTTTTCTGCAGCAAAGCCCATCACATGGCTTTCAATAGATGCATCAATAGTGGAACTGAGTATCGCAGGATTTTGCTGGTCAACAGCCTGTATCCAGTCGGCCAACAACCGCCAGTCGCCGCCGCCATGCCCGTCTGATTCCTGTTTCCACTCTGTTTTTTTGCCGGTACGGAAATCGGTCAGCACAAATGAATTCATATCGCCGACAATATCACCCATACTTCCCATCACTCTTGTTCTGCGTCCTTCATAAGAAGTAAATGCTTCCATAGAAAAGCTGGCGGTAATATTTCCGGCAAACTGAATATTACACACGTAATGATCCGGCTGGTCATTTTCCATGCGATAGACACAGCGGCCATAGTTGGTGGTTCTTAATTTTTCCAGGATATGATCACCATGCTTGTCTTTTTCTTCCGGCATATCAAAAACATAGGTCCATGTTCTGTTGCGGTAATAAATCCGTTGTGCGGAATACGGGCAATCGGCCTCAATTTTACAACTAGCACCGCATCTCTCTGCGCTTCCTTCCGGGGCATTTTCTTTTCTGAACCATTTTAAATCGCCAAAAGCCTGAATTTTTTCAGAAGGTTTATTGATCATCCATTTCAGTATGTCAAGATCGTGACAGGATTTGGCCAGAATGATGGGCGTGGTTTGTTTACTGTTATGCCAGTTGCCCCGTACATAAGAATGGCTCATGTGCACATGGCCGATGGGTTCCAGGTGCTGCATACTGATAACTTCACCAATAGCGCCGCTATTCATTATCTCTTTTAATTTGATAAAGTAGGGGGCATAGCGCAGCACATGACAAACGGCAACGATCCTGTTTTTTTTCTTTGCCAGTTCCAAAATATCCCGGCACTCTTTTTCACTGGGTGAAATAGGTTTTTCCAGCAAAACATCATAACCCATTTTTAATGCCTGCATGCAAGGACCGTAATGCAGGTTATCCGGAGTGGTAATGATAATGGCATCTGCAAATTTTGGTTGTTTAAACACATCTTCCCATGTTTTGAACTGATTTTCTTCCGGGATATTATGCTTTTTGCTATACCGCTGAATGCGAACAGGGATGGGTTCGGCCACACCCACAATATCCAGCTGTTCGGGGTACTGAACTGCATAGTTACCATAAACATTTCCCCTTGCCCCGGCGCCGCAGGTGATGGCTGTTACAGGTTTTTTCAGTTTTTTATGAAACGGATTGTCCGGCAGAATAATTCTTTCTCCTTTTTCATTCATGGCCCAGGATGAAAGCGGAAGCGAAACAGCTGCAAACCCCAGTGCTTTAAGCGCTTCGCGGCGGGAAATTTCAGAAGGCATAATTATTTATTGTTTTATTTTTAATATCTCTATTGCAAACCTCTCACATTCCTCCTCCACCGTTTGCAGGTCTTTGGATTTTACATACGAACCGATCACATGGTCGCCTGCATTGGGGATGGCCACCTGCCGTTTTAAATTTTCAGGTGTACCCAGTTGCAGGAACATTCTCTTCATCGCCGACACTTTCACCACCGGGTCCTGGTGTTTTGCATCTTTATAATAATACAATAACAGGCAGGGTTGCTTAACTTTCTTAAATTCGGATTCTTTCATGGTGGATTCGATCAGTTCTTCCAGTTGAACCAGGGAAGAAGTGGTATACCGGTTATTCCAGTATTGGGCATATAATGCCGTTGTATCTTTTACTACCCGGTATTTGCCGGTCACCAACCGGGCTATTTGCAATCCCCAGTGGTTATTAAGCATCCACGCATTACCATCGTTGATGGCAATATTGGGAGAGAGCATAATGTTGGCAGCTATATCAGGATATTCTGTACAAAGTTTTAATGCCAATGTGCCTCCGGTCGAGGTAGACATCAGGATCACTTTATTACCCAGTTGTTTCCCGATGGCATAGGCTTCTTTGGCTGAGTTCCATAAACGATCTGCCGTTACATTGGCCAGGGGTTCCGTGGTATCCACCCCATGATCTTCCAGTCTTGATAAATAAAGATTACATCCGAATTTTTGGGCAAACTCATAGTGCACCGGGTCACCTTCTTCCTGGCTGGCAGAAAATCCGTGCAGGTAAACGACCGCGTATTCCGTTTTTTCTTTCAATGAATCATGCAACCATAAGATCCTTGCCTCATTATCCGGTTTTAGTTTATGCAGCGCCTCATGGTCTTTGATATATTTTTCCAAAGCATCGGGCTCAGCCGGAATGACCGGGAGCTCTGTTGTAAATTTCGGGGATACAGGCTGGGGTCCGAAAAAATAAACAACGATCAGCAATAAAAGGAATATGCCAACCCATTTGAGGAATTTCATGAACCCAAGTTTGATTAAAGCTAATGAAAACTTTTAAATATTTTGGAACCGGGTTGGTTTTACGGGCACATGAGTTTGAAATTTCTAACTTTGAATACGGTAAAAGGAAACAAATTCATGAATAAACTTTCTGTTTTGGTTTTATCAATGAAAGTATGCATTGTATGGAGCCTGCTCCTGCCGGTATTTCCTCCATCTTCTTTTGCACAACCAGGCAGCCGCGAAATAAAAGCTGAAACCAATATGAATAAACCCGGTGCAGGTGTTGTTTATAAAGACCCTGTATTCGGAACCTCCATCACCCGGATCAGCAATGCCGTACAGGAACACCTGCAGGGATTGTTTCCGCAATATTCCAAACGGCAGGTATGGAACAGCGATGAAACGAAAATGATCTTGTTCACCGATGAAGGTTCCGCCAGGTTATACGACGGGAAAAATTATACTTATATCAAAACGCTTGAGGAAGTGGGCGGGGAGGATGTATTCTGGCATCCCTCGGATCCCGGTTTGATTATTTTCAGCGCGGAAAACAATTTGTTTACCTATCATATTTCAACCGGGCAGAAAAAACTGATTCAAGATTTTCCCGGCTACACATTTATTAATACAAGAGGCGAAGGAAATTTATCGGCCGATGGAAATCTTTATGCTTTTGTAGGACAGTATTATGACGAAAAAACGGGAACAGTGTATTTTAAAAAACTGGTCCTGTATGATATCAGCAAAAAAAAGATCATTTCAGAATTAACTCTTCCGAAAGCAATTGACCAGTTTGACTGGGTTTCTGTTTCTCCTTCGGGAAAATATATCGTAGTGGATTATGCCAATAGTGACAATACAAGATATCATGGCGTGGAAGTATATGACAGCACGTTCAATTTTCTCTGGCAAAAAGGGTTGGGTGCGGGACACAGCGATATGACATGGGAGGCAGACGGCAATGAATTCCTGGTCATGGATTATTATGATGAGCAAAAGAATGTTACCCTCATTAAAAAGATCAACCTCCGGAATGGGAATGAAAAAGATTTACTCGAAGTATCAGCTTTATTTGACCTGCATATCTCCTGCAGGAATGAAGCAATTAAAGAGTGGTGCCTGGTCAGTACTTTTAATTATACCGGCAGGCTTACCGATACCAGGCAGGACTGGCTGCCATTTGAGAATGAAATTTTCTTTCTAAAAACAGATGGCAGCGGACAGGTTGAAAGGCTGGCGCATCATCACAGCCGCCGGTATACCCCCGGCACCCCCGACAGCGATAACAGTATTTATTGGGCGGAACCGCATGCATCCGTGAGCCGGAAAGGGAACCGGATCGTTTGGGGCAGTAACTGGAATAATAATGTAAACAAGGTCGAAAGTGTTGATACTTACATAGCTGAATTAAAATAATGTTATTATTCTGCCTATTTATTCAATTCGTATAGCTTCTTTCTTATTTATCAGGGATTTCCTTTGCTCCCCCCGCTTAATTAATGTACCTTTGCCGCTCGTTAAAACTGCCGTAAGCTAACAGCTGATGGCTAAAAGCTAACAGCCCAAAAATGGATATCAGAAACATTGCGATCATCGCCCACGTTGACCACGGTAAAACAACCCTGGTGGATAAGATATTACGCACGACCAAGGTATTCCGGGACAACCAGGAGACCGGTGACCTGATCATGGACAGCAACGACCTGGAAAGAGAGCGGGGCATCACTATTTTCAGCAAGAATGCAGCGGTGGTTTATAAAGACGTTAAGATAAATGTGATCGATACGCCGGGACACGCCGATTTCGGCGGTGAGGTGGAAAGGGTTTTGAAAATGGCCGATGGCGTTTTGTTACTGGTAGATGCTTTTGAAGGCCCCATGCCACAAACAAGATTTGTTTTGCAGAAAGCCCTGCACCTGAACCTGAAACCGATCGTTGTTATCAATAAAGTTGACAAACCCAATTGCCGTCCCGATGAAGTGCATGATGCGATCTTCGAATTATTTTTCAACCTCGATGCCACCGAAGCTCAATTGGATTTTCCCACATTTTATGGATCGGGCAAACATGGCTGGTTCAATGATTCGCTGGAACAGATCGACAATATCATTCCCTTGCTGGACGGGATCATAAAATATGTGCCGCCGCCGAAAGTGAATGAAGGACCGGTGCAAATGCAGATCACATCACTGGATTATTCTTCTTTCCTCGGGCGTATTGCCATAGGCAAAGTAAGCCGGGGGGTATTGAATGACGGGCAGAATGTTGTGTTAATGCAAACCGATGGCAGCGTTAAAAAAACAAAAGTCAAAGAGCTCTATGTATTTGAAGGAATGGGTAAAAAGAAAGTAAGGGAAGTGGTAGCCGGTGACCTTTGTGCCGTAGTGGGCATCGAGGATTTTAATATTGGAGATACCATTTCAGATGCAGAGGTCCAGGAAGCATTGCCTACCATCAGTGTGGATGAGCCGACGATGAACATGTTGTTCTCTGTAAACAATTCACCATTCTTTGGGAAAGATGGAAAATTTGTCACATCAAGACATATCCGTGACAGGCTGATGAAGGAAACAGAGAAAAATCTTGCATTAAAAGTGGAAGACAGTGAAGATGGAGACAGCCTGATGGTATACGGCCGGGGCATTCTTCATTTGGGCATCCTGATTGAAACAATGCGACGCGAAGGATATGAATTAACGGTAGGTCAGCCCCAGGTTATTGTAAAAGAGATACTGGGAAAAAAATGCGAACCCTATGAAAATTTAGTGGTGGATGTGCCGCAGGAATTTGCCAGCAAAGTGATTGACCTGGTTTCAAGAAGAAAAGGCGAAATGCTCGTGATGGAAACAAAGGGCGAAATGCAGCACCTGGAATTTGAGATCCCTTCAAGAGGACTGACCGGGTTGCGTACACAATTACTTACAGCCACCACCGGTGAAGCTGTGATGGCACACCGCTTTACGGAATACAAGCCATGGAAAGGATCCATACCCGGAAGAAATAACGGGGTGCTGATCTCAAAATTCCAGGACAGAACAACCGGATACTCCATTGATAAGTTACAGGACCGCGGATCATTTTTTGTGGATCCGGGAGAAGAGGTGTATGCCGGGCAGATCATTGCAGAGAATATCAAACCGGGCGATCTTGTAGTCAATGCAACCGAACCTAAAAAATTAACCAATCACCGGGCCAGCGGCAGTGATGATGCTACCCGTATTGCTCCCAAAATACAGATGACCCTGGAAGAATGCATGGAGTATATCCAGGAAGATGAATGTATTGAAGTGACACCGAATTTTATCCGGATGCGGAAAGTGATCCTGAACGAAGAGGAAAGGAAGAAAGTACTGAAGAAGATGGAAACGGCTACGGTATAATGATGAATAATTTTATTTGATAAAAATGCCGGGTTTTTCACCCGGTATTTTTATAAACATACCTTTTCGTCAGACTTCTTTAGCTTTATACATCAGCAAAACCATCAATGATCCCCAACAACCTTCATTTTGTTTTCGGCATGGCCCCGGATTTCGGGGGCAAACCATTTTCGCTGGTTCATTACCTTTCGGTGAAATCTGCTGTTGAATTAAACAAACCACTGGCAGCCTGTTTTCATTATCAATTCGAGCCGGAAGGGGAATGGTGGCAAAAAGCAAAACCATTATTAACATTAAAAAAAATTGTGGCGCCGGATTCTTTTATGGGCAGGCCCCTCCATCATGTGGCGCATAAAGCAGATGTGGTCCGTTTACAGGCATTAAAGGAAACCGGGGGCATCTATCTGGACCTGGATACCATCAGCGTAAAGCCATTAACTGAATTATTAAATCATTCATTTATTATCGGGCAGGAACTGAAAGCGGCCTATGTTCCCAAAAACTGGAGGCAGCGGATAAAATTTAATCTCGGCCTGAAAAAACAACATTCAAAAAATGCTACTGGCTTGTGTAATGCAGTATTGTTATCAGAAAAAAACAGTGAGTTTGTAAATCGTTGGCTGGATGAATACAAAACCTTCCGTTCCAAAGGAAGGGATAAATACTGGAATGAACATTC
>CAZQGZ010000046.1:0-19815 GCA_964592935.1 uncultured Chitinophaga sp.
GAATAGAAGTTTCCTAAACTTTTGATACAGGTTCGATTCCTGTCGGGACTACTACTTTATACTAATAAACCATTTAACAAGATTAGTTATATGGCTTTTTTATTTGTGGGATTAATTCAAGGGGGTACAGTCAATCTATAGCTGGCTTAAGATTTAAAGACGTTGCTATTGTGCCATTCCAGGAAAGTATTCTTTGGTTTGTCTATTTCTCTTCCCGGAAGATTTTTAAGTGCAGTGCCATGATACTGGTAATACTCTTTCCCGTTTTGAAACTCTTCTTTGATTCTTGGGCTCACTTCCACTTTGTACTCTTTGGTGATCGTTATGTATCCGGTGTCGAATAGTTTATGAATGTCTGATCTAAGCAATATTCCGTTTGAAATGAAGTGAGGACCTGATTTAGCATACGGCTTGATGTGCGCCGCTTCTAAAACCGGGAGTGTTTTTTCTCCCGTTATGGAACATCTGCGTAAATAAGCATCGGTGATCAGTATCCTGAAGGCGCCTTGTCCCAAACGAACTTTGGTTAATATGTCTTTACCATACTGCGTGGCCGCAGTTTGTTCCAGTATCAATTGGCTCTTCCCTTCATCGATAGCATTATGAATTAAATATTTTTCGAGTAAAATTTCCACACGGTTCCATATTTTTTGACCGATGGGTTCATCGGTAACGTATGATTTTCCCTGCACGATACTTTTTGCCCAATTTTCCGGAGGCTCGATCCAATCGCGTTTATCAAAAAAGATCGGATTAGTCAGAACAATGCAGCCTATCGTAGGATTTTCGTCCCACCAATCCTTTCGATAAGATGAAATCATTTTTCGTAATTCTTCTAAACTCTCACAGCCATTACGGTTATCGAATGCATCCCATGCTATAGATAAAGGTAGAAATGTATGACTTGAAAAAAAGCCAACTCCAACAATTGTATTATATGGACTTTTTAACTTAAAGAGAAAAGGTGCACCCGGCCCAATGACTTTAAAGTTTGTTTTTCCTCACGGCTGCCAAAAATTAACATCCTCCGGCTTTATTTGGCTTAGGTAACTATACCAATTGTAATCTGTCGATCCGATATAGTATTTCATTAAAACAGGGTGTTTTGTATGTTGTCAAAACAATTTGAACTTTTAGTTAGAGACAGTTTTGTAATTACAAGTTAGTTCATTTTTTTAGTTTCATAGGGTCTGTATTAAATGGTACCTTTAGTAAAACAGTCAGCTTCAACTATGAATACTTTTAAAGGGTATTTCCCGGCCCTTCTTTTTTTAGCCTATGCATTTACCGGGAATGCCCAATCACCCGACAAAGGGAAACCTAATATCATCTTTATACTCACCGATGATTATGCAAGCAACCTGGTCGATTTTATGCCGAACCTGAAAGCCATGCAGCAGGAGGGGGTAACATTTGGTAATTACTTTGTCAGTAATTCTCTTTGCTGTCCTTCACGCTCTTCTATATTTACCGGCATGCTGCCCCATAACAGCGGCGTTCAAACCAACACAAAACCAAATGGCGGGTATGATGTGTATATGGAAAAGGGTGACGCGCAGAAAAGTTTTTGTGTGTCGCTTCAGCAGGCAGGCTACAAAACAGCCATGATGGGTAAATTTTTGAATGGATATTTACCAGGCACACATGAACCGCTGACCGGTTGGTCAGATTGGTTTGTGGCCGGGGCCGGTTATCGCAATTTCGATTACGATATCAACAGCAACGGCGAGGTCCGTCATTTCGGTCACACACCGGAAGATTATCTTACAGATGTACTTTCTGCCCGGGCCGACAGCCTTATAAGATCCTGGAAAAGCAATCCCTTTTTTATAGAGATCGCCACCTTCACCCCGCATGCACCTTTCATACCCGCGCCCAGGCATGAAGGTCTTTTTAATGATGAACAAGCGCCACGTACACCCCGGTTTAATAAGCAGGCAGATAGTACGGCACCGGGTTGGCTTCGCTCATTACAACCGTTAGGGCAGAAAAAAATTAACCGCATCGACAATATTTTCCGGAACCGCCTGCGCTGTATCATGTCTATTGACGAAATGCTGGGAAATATCCGGAAAGTCCTGGAGCAAAATGGGATTAGTGGTCATACTTATATTTTTTTTAGTTCCGATAATGGATACCACTTAGGTGATTATTCAATGGTGCAGGGAAAGCAAACACCTTTTGACATTGATATCAACGTACCCCTTATTGCCTGCGGTCCCCATGTAGCCAAAGGAAGCTGGCAGCAGGCTATCATTTCCAACATTGACCTGGCTCCGACTTTTGCGGCACTGGCGGGGGCACAACTTACTGCTGAACCAGACGGAAAAGACATACAACAATTTCTTCGCGAACAAAGCACCGAAAAGATCAATTGGCGCAATTGTGCCATCATAGAACATCGCCGTGTAGACAATGACGTCAACGACCCTGACCGGCAGGAACCAGATGATGGGAAGCTGCCTTCCTATACTGCTTTACGTTTTCATAACCTGCTGTATGTTGAATATGAAACCGGGGAAATTAGTTGTTATGATGTGCAGAACGATCCTTACGAACTGAAAAACATAGCTGCTACTCTCCCGGTTGAAATACAAAAATCCCTGCATTCGATCTTACTTGCTGCCAAAAAATGCGGAGATAAAAACGGGTGCTGGGGTGTGCAGATGATGCAACCGGGAAAAGAGTAATGGCCTCCCGGATATACCGCATGTTTTCGTAAGTTACATTCCAAAAAGAAGCTATTCTTTTGAACGAACTTGAATTGATACAGGGTCTCCGCAACGGCGATGAATCTGCATTTAAATTTTTGGTAGATACATACCAGGATAGAATTTTTAATACCGCCATCGGTATAGTTCAGAATGCCGGCGATGCCGAAGATGTGGCGCAGGAAGTCTTCATACAGGTGTACCGCTCCATTCAAAATTTTAAGGGAGAGTCTAAACTGTCCACCTGGCTTTACCGGATCACGACCACAAGGGCTTTGGACTTGTTGCGCAGCCGCAAAAGCAAGAAAAGATTTGGTTTTATACAGCGGCTTTTCGGAGATAATAATGAACCGCTTTATGAATTGCCGGATTTCAATCACCCTGGCATCGCCCTTGAGAAAAAAGAAGACGCGGCCCGGCTTTTCAAAGCGATCAGGCAATTGCCCGATAACCAAAAAGCAGCTTTTACCCTTCATAAATTAGAAGACCTTAGCTATAAAGAGGTAAGCGAAGTAATGCAGACATCGGTGGCTGCCGTTGAATCATTGATGCACAGGGCTAAACTGAACCTGAGGAAGATTCTGACCGAAGGGACTGGAGGGCAGGAGAAAGGAGGGTAACCGCAGAGACGCGGAGGACGCAGAGTAAAGCCAGTTAGCGCCTAACCTCTGCGCTCTCTGCGTCTCTGCGGTAACATAGCCACGAAGGTTTTGAATAGGAATAACGTCAAAAATGAGTATTATGGATAATAAAGGAAATACAAGGATCGATGAAGTGCTCGAAAGCCTTGATGGATGCAAAAGGGCTTCGGCACCCGGTTTCTTTTATACCCGCCTTAAAGCCAGGTTAGAAAAGGGACTACCTCCAAAACCCGGCCCCGAATGGATACTGCGGCCGGTATATGTGATATCGGCTCTTTTGCTGGTGATCGCCCTTAACATATTTGTTTTTCTGAGAGGCAAAGATGAAAAAACCACCACCACTGCGGATAACAACGAATCGGTTCAGCAATCCATTGCTTCCGAATACAGCCTGAATGATATGAATACCGTGTACGATCTAAACCAGGATAAATGAAAACAAACAGAATATTAACGATTGCCGTGATCCTGCTCCTGCTGGTGAATGTGGCCATGCTGATCTTCATGCTGAAAGGCCGGGGCCATTATGGTATGAAAAACCGCGGTGGCGGCCCTTTTGACATGATGGTAAAAGAACTGAACATGACCGATTCACAGCAAAAAGAATTCAGGAAACTGAAAGACGAACATTTCACCGCCATCCGTCCTGTTTTTGATTCAGTCAGGGCGCTGAGAAAATCTTTGTTTGATCTGGTAAGAGTTGAAAACGTTAATGACAGCCTCGTCAATACCTACAGCACATTGATCTCCGAACAGGAATCTGTAATCAACAAATTAACCATTGCGCATTTCAGGAAAGTACGGGCCCTGTTCAGCGGCGAACAGCAAAAGAAGTTTGAAGACTTTGTTCAGAAGATGATGCAGCGCCGCGGCCCCGGGGGCATGAAAAGAGATTCAATAGGGAGAGAGCATTAGTGTCCTTCTTAAAATTAATTGCAACATTCCTGGTCCGGATAGCCTGACTTGAATATTGAATGTTGATTCTTGAATCTTTTGTACATCCGATTAAAAGACTCAAGATTCAAGACACAAAACTCAAGACTCAGGTTTATGCGGTTGAAAGAAGATTTAAATACAAAAAAATTTCAGAAAAAAAATATTTTTAGCGTTGAAAAAAACTTTCACACAGTTGTGAACGGGGATAATTTTGGAATAAAAACTATGGCAAAAATTTATGATCTGGAAGACAGGTTGGTTGATTATGCCTGCAGGATGATTGATGTAACAGAGTCTTTACCAAAAACACGAAGCGGAAATTACATGGCAGGTCAGCTGATCAGAAGTTGTCATTCCCCTGCATTTAATTACAGTGAGTCGCAGGCGGCGGAATCACCGGATGATTTCATACATAAGTTAAAAGTTGTATTGAAAGAGTTGAAGGAATGCAGAACATCCCTGAAAATTATTATCAAAAAAGGATTCATCTCTCCGAAGGCAAAATTAGAACCAATCTATAATGAAACTGAAGAGTTAATAGCAATAATTGGAAAATGTATTTCTACAGCTGAAAAAAATAAAAAGGATCGGGGAAAATCCTGACTTGAATATTGAATCTTGATTCTTGAATCTTGAGTCTTTGTACATCTGATTAAAAGACTCAAGATTCAAGACACAAGACTCAAAACACAAGTTCAAGACTCAAATATTATGCATAAATCCTCTCAATCGCATCCCGGTATTTTTCCATGATCACTTTGCGCTTCAATGAAAGCTTGGGCGTCATCTCCCCGGTATCCACGCTCCATTCATTGGCCAGCAGTTCAAATTTCTTTACCTGCTCCACATGGTTAAAAAATTTATTAAAACTTTCCACCAGCTCTTTAAACAACTCAATAACCTTACTGTTCTTTAACAGGTCTTCATGACTACTCTCGGCAATATTATTTTTCCGGCACCAGTCCTCCAGGTTGGGAAAAGAAGGAACGATCAGGGCGCTTACAAATTTTCTGTCAGCGCCTATCAGCATCACCTGTTCAATGAATGGAGATTCTTTCAGTTTATTCTCAATGGCCAGAGGCGCCACATATTTTCCGCCGCTGGTCTTAAAGAGTTCTTTCTTGCGGTCGGTGATCTTTAAAAAATTATTTTCTGTCAGTGTCCCGATATCACCCGTATGGTACCAGCCATCGCGGATTTCCTGCGCGGTGAGGTCGGGCCGTTTATAATACCCCATCATCACATTGGGTCCTTTACAAAGTATTTCGCCGTCTTCGGCAATTTTTACCTGGACATCATTGATCAACGGACCTACCGTGCCAAACATCCTCCCGCTTTCTTCGTAACGGTTAACGGCTATGACCGGGGATGTTTCCGTTAAACCATATCCTTCCATGATCGGGATGCCCGCTGCCGTGAAAATGCGGATCAGCCTTACCTGGCAGGCAGCGCCACCGGTAACGATACATTTCAGGTGGCCGCCCAAACCTTCCCGCCACTTGCTGAAAATAATTTTATTGGCAATCTTTAATTTGAACGTGTACCAGAAACCCTGTTTTTTATTGATCTCAAATTTTTCGGCCAGACCATGCGCCCAGAAAAATAATTTTCTTTTGATCCCTTGCTGCTCATTCCCCTTTTGCATGATGCGGTCATACACTTTCTCCAGCAGCCGGGGAACGGTCGTGAACATATTCGGTTTCACTTCCTTCAGGTTTTCGCCGATCGTATCTAAACTTTCAGCATAATAAATTGATGTTCCCCTGAATAAATAGAGATAAGTGACCATCCTTTCAAAAATATGATTGAGCGGAAGAAAACTTAATGAACGCATTTCTTCTCCCGGCGGGAAACAGGGAATGCAGGCGATCACATTGGAAAGGATATTACGATGGGATAACATCACGCCCTTGGGCGTTCCCGTGGTGCCGGATGTGTAAATGATCGTGGCCAGGTCTTCGTATTTGATCTTCCCGGAAACTTCTTTAACCTGTTCTTTTAATACAGGTGTACTGAGTGCCGTCACTTCTTTCCAGTGCTGCGCATTGGCAACATGTTCAAATGTATAGATTTTATCCAGGGACGGTACTTTTTCTTTCAGGCTCAGTACTTTTAAAAAAAGATCTTCATCATTGACGAAAACAATTTTCACCTGTGCATCTTTCAGCACAAACTCCAGTTCATTGACATTAATGGTGGGATAAACCGGAACAAGAATGGCGCCGATCTGCTGGATGGCCAGGTCGAGCATCACCCATTCGGGACGGTTCTTGCTGAGGATGGCCACTTTGTTCCTTCCTTCGGCAGTCATATCCCCGCAATGGATACCAAGACTCATCAGCCCTGCACTTAAATTATCAACGATCTCCTGCACGGCAGCCGTGCTGTATTTTTTCCATTGCCCGCCTTCCTTTCCGGCCAGCATGACCTCCATCGGTTTTTTTTCGAGATGGTATTGAATGCAGTCAAATAATCTGCGGGGTTCTGTCATCATCTAAAAGTATTATGATAAGTGATCCTGGACCAGGTTATTAATTGACAGACAAATTAAGCAAAAAGCCATAAATAAAAAATTGCCGGGGTTTGGGGGCCACAGATTAAAAAGATTAACACAAATTAAATACTGGTTTGCCACGAAAGCACACGAAAAATACAACCAAAACATTTCGTGTGATTTCGTATCTTTTGTGGATACAAAAAAAGCTGCGTCAGCAGCTTTCAATAACCTGTGCTAATCTGTGTAATCAGTGGCAGTATTATTTTTCCCTGTAATGCTGTAACCGGGGCATTTTAAAAATGCGGCTTCGCTGGAAGGTGTTGAAGGCATTATATTCTTCTGCATGGGTCTTGGTCCAGTTATCGTAAGCCGCTAAATTTTCTGTAGCGCCGAACAGCCATTGGTTATAGGCATCAAACATGCCTTCCCGGAGCAGTTGCTGGTGGTAGTCAAACAAACGGAAGGGAAATTTGGCGGCATAGTTTTCAAACCAGTCGAGAATGAACCGGGTGCGCATCATCGTCAGTACTTCTGTATTGATCCCTTTATCAGCAAGGGAAGATTGCCTGCCCATCACCTGCAGGTATGCTTTTACAAATTCATTTTTATTTTTTTCTTCCCCTTTCATCAGGTCGGCATCGGCAAATAATTTTTCTTTATAGGCCCGGTACAATTGTTCTTTCATGGCCACCCCTCTTTCGCTCAGGCTTTCCATATTGATGAATATTTCCCCGTAGACCAGGCTCCAAACCTTGTCTTTTGCATAGAAGTAATACGTGGCTGCGTTATAATAATTGCCGCTATAGCCCGGATCCGATTCAATTCCTTTTTCCCATTGTTCAATGGCGGAAAAATCCTTGGATGCCCAGAGCAACTCTCCGTACTCACTATATAACGGACCGCTGTTCGGGAATTTCTTCAATGCCTTCTTATACAGTTTATCGCAATCCTTCACCTCCTCCAGTGCCTTGTACACATTGCCGGCGATCTGGAATGTTACCACATCGGCATCATCCCGGTCGACCAGTTCCTTTACTCCTTCCAGCGCTTTTTGATAATCTCTTTTCAGGTAATAACTCATCACAAGGTCCTTTTGCATTTCGAGATTATTTTTGTCGTTTTGCAACGCCTTGGTCAAAACAATGATCGCATTATCATAATCACCGGATAGCATAAAAGTTTTGGCAGTCTCATGCAGGGTTTTCGTATTGTCAGGCTGTGCCATAACGGAGAAAGAAACCAACAAAACCAGGAGAAGGGAGAAAATATTTTTCATTGTACGCAAATTAGAAAACAGAGACGTATTAAACAGGAATAATGTTGCAAAATAACGATTATTTAGGCTAGTGGGGAGTGGCTAGTGGGGTGTATTCCCACTAGCCACTAGCCATTCCCTACTAGCTACAACAAATGAGTCAGCAACCCATCCCTTAATTTGGGTTCAAACCAGGTGCTTTTGGGTGGCATTACGTTGCCGCTGTCGGCAATCGCAAATAACTGCTCAATGGTAACCGGGAACAAGCTGAATGCTGCTTTCATTTCACCGCTGTCAACTCTTTTCTCCAGTTCATCCAGCCCGCGGATGCCACCTACGAAGTCAATTCGTTTATCGGTGCGCTGATCTTTTATGTCAAGGATCTTGGAAAGAATATTATCGGATAAAATGGATACATCAAGTACTCCAACGGGGTCATCGTTGTATGTGCCTTTACGGGATGTAAGAATATACCATTCGCCACCGAGGTACATGCCGAATTCATGCAATTGAGTTGGTTTCACCGGTTCGGGACTGTGTGTAATAAAAAAATCATCCTGTAAACGGGCAATCAATTTTTCGGGCGTCAATCCATCGAGATCTTTTACCACCCGGTTATAATCCATGATGGCTAACTGGCTGGCTGGAAAAATCGTGGTGAGAAAATATTTTGCATCTTCATTCCCGGGCAATTGCTGGCTCAGTTTTGCTGCAGAAGCCGCCCGGTGATGCCCGTCAGCGATATAAGTGAATGGTACACGGGTTTTGAATAACTGCGTAATGGAATCAACCACAAGTTCCCGGTCAATGATCCAGATGATATGCTGAATGCCATCTATAGCCGTAAAATCATAAACCGGTTTTTGCGTGGCTTTCCATCCGTTGATGATCGCATTCACTTCCGTTACATCGCGGTAAGCCAAAAACACATTGCCGGTCTGCGCTTCAATGGTCCGCATATGATCGATGCGGTCTTTTTCTTTTTCCGGTCTTGTGTATTCATGTTTTTTAATAACATCATCAAAATAATCCTGTACAGAAGAAACGCAAACCAGGCCGGTCTGGCTTCTTTCTTTTCCTCCCCATTCGGTCCGGGCCGGCATTTTTAACTGGTAAATATAGTAACAGGGTTTTTCCTCGCGGAACAGCAGATCATCTTTATTGATAAACTGAAGCAGGTTCTCCTTTGCTTTTTGATAAACTTCCGGGCTATGCGGATTAATGCTTTGGGGCAGATCAATTTCGGATTTGGTAACATGCAGGAAGGAGAATGGATTGTCTTTTGCTTCCGCTCTTGCTTCTTCACTGCTCAATACATCATAGGGCCTCGATGCCAGCTGGGCGGCTATTTCGGGTTTGGGTCTTAAAGCATTAAAAGGTTTAATGTGCGCCATTTTTTATTATTTATTATTGATTATTAAGCAGCATAATTGTTTCTGCAGTCGATTCAATAATCAATAATTAGTAATTAATAAATAATTGTTTTGCCTGTGCTAAGATTTTTTTACCGCAAATTCCTTCATCAAATCAGTCAGCGCTTTTACACTTTCCAGTTGCAACGCATTGTACATCGAGACCCGGAATCCGCCCACACTCCTGTGCCCTTTGACCCCGATCATTCCTTCTTTGCTGCATAATTGCAGGAATTCTTTTTCCAGTTCAGCATCTTTCATAATAAATACGGCATTCATCCTGCTCCGGTCTTCTTTGGCTACCGGGCCGGAAAAGACGGGTAAGGCATCCAGCGTCTCATAAAACAATTTCGCCTTGGCATCATTTAATTCTTCCATGGCGGCTACACCGCCCTTGGCTTTTATCCATCGCAGCATCAGCATGGCCACATAAACGGCAAAGACCGGGGGCGTGTTCAGCATGCTTTCTTCTTTGATATGGTTCCGGTAATCCAGTATGGTGGGAATGACCCGGTTTGTTTTTCCCAAAATATTTTTATTGACAACCACAATATTTACACCGGCTGCTCCCATATTTTTCTGGGCGCTGGCGTATAACAGGTCAAACCGGTTGAAATCAAGGACCCTGCTTAATATATCACTGCTCATATCGCCTATCAATGGCACTCCGCAATTATAGGGGATATGATGCCACTGGGTTCCGGCAATGGTTTCATTGGTGGTTATATGCAGGTAAGCTGATGTAGGCGCAACGGTAAAATTTTTCGGGATGGATGTATAGTTGTTTTCTTTGGATGAACCAACGATCTCCACATGACCGAACAACTTTGCTTCCCGGATGGCCTTGCCCGACCAGGTGCCGGTTTCGGTATAAGCGGCCAGATCATTTTCATTCAGCAGGTTCATGGGTACCTGCATGAATTGGGTGCTGGCGCCGCCATGTAAAAACAAAACCACATGATCATCATCCAGGTTCATCAGCTCTTTCACCAAAACCCGGGACTCTTCCATCACCGGTTGAAACAAAGGAGTGCGGTGTCCAACCTCCAGAATGGATAAACCGGTGTCATTAAAATCCAGGATGGCCCTGCTTGCTTCTTCAAAAACTTCTTTGGGAAGGATGGACGGGCCTGCATTAAAATTGTGAAGTACTGGTTTCTCTGTTTGAGCCACGGATAGCTTTAATTAAATGAAGATGCAAATATAGGTTGCTGTTCCTGGTTTTGCTTTGTTGCCCCGGGAATTTGAAATAATGATTAGACGGAATCCGGAGTCCGGAAACAAGAATCCAGTATCCAGTATCATTTTTTATTCATGCTCCCTTCCCTTAACCGCCCCGTTCTTCCAGGAATTATTGAGGCTTTCAAATTCTTTAAGTTCTTCAGAAGAAAATTCTTTATGGTTTAGGTCTTTCAGATCCGGCTGACCGGCATTCACCCAGGCCGTGTACCAGAAAGAAGCCACGGCAAAAACGGATTGACGCATTCTTCTTTCAATCATGCCTTTCAGCAGCGCATCATATTTTATTGAAAAAGCTGAAGAATACTGGCGGGTGATCAAACCGTTCCTGTCTTCAAAAGAGAATTTCTGATCAGCCGGAAAATTTTTCGTGAGTTCTTTTTCATATTTCAAAACGGTATCGGCAGCAGCAGCGCTTTCCAATACCCGCATCCAGATAAAGTCTGCAGGGTTCCTGATGTATTCGGCCTTGCCAATAAAAAAATCCCATTCCTTCTCTGCCAGCATTTCGGGTACGCGGCTTTCCCAAAAGCCATGTATCCCTTTTTGATCCGTGAACTGCCCGTTATGGTTGCTGTTGGCATGCAACGGCACGTGGGAATCGGCAATATAATGACCAATCTCCGCGGAATATTTCAGGATCCTGGCCTGGTCTTTTTCTTTGAAGGCATCGGTCAGCCGGAACAACATGGTTTGAAGCCACCAGGGAACAATACCGTAAGTATGCAACGTATCGGCCGAATATTTTGCAACGGCGTTATTCCATTTCCGGGGTAATGAATCCCAGGGATATTTTCCGTAATGGTCAATATCTATATAATGACGGGCGCCTTCCTCCGGCACCGCATACCTTCTTTTATCAGGATCCACAGCATGTTCGGCAATAAAATCAATATGGGGTTTAAACAAAACCATCATTTCAGGCGGCAATAAAAAGACAGCATAATAATTGATCCTTTTATGCGCGTAAAATCCCCAGCAAAAAACTGGCCGGGAGACCAGGATGCATAATGATAATAAAACGATCCTCTTCATTACATTGGGCTTTCCCCGCCGGAAGTTTTAAGCGGAGCCGGTTTTCCATCGTTGATCACCGGTGGTTGAACTTTTTCTGTTGTTTCTGTTATTTGAATTTTATCTTCTTCTGCATCCACCACGCCACCGCTGACGGCATATTTCATCGCATCCCCCGAACTGATCTTATCCAGCCGCCGGATCTTATGGCGGGGCAACACATATAACTGCCCCGCCCAGTGATAAGCCTGCGGTATGTAAATGGAAACCATCTCGGCACCCATATCAAATTTTTCCAGTTCCTCATCAGTTAAAAATCCCATGATCCATACATCATCGGCAAAGGCATTGGCCAGGATAGGGGTATTGAATTTCTTTTTTTCACCCGCAAAAGCGCCAAAGAAATCCCTGACCGAAGAATAAATGTATTTGACACCCGGTGTTTTTTCCAGCCAATGGTCAAACAAGCTGAAGATCTTGGATTGAATAAAAAATGAACTCAGGTACCCGATCAGGATGATGGCAGCGATAATGATCACAAACCCCAGCCCGTAGTTCTTCACTTTGTGACCGATAACATGGCCCTGGAAATCTCTGACAGGCTCAGTAAATATGGGCAACCAGCTGTCCACGGTGGATACAACCCAGTAAATAGAATAAGCGGTTACGGCAACCGGGGCCAGGATCAGGAGTCCCTGCAATAAATATTGTATGGTCTTCTTCCATTTGAATGGCTGGATGTATTTGACCTCGTTATTCTTCATATTCTCCGATTAAAACTTAAAGGTAGCTGAAAAATAAATCGGCAAACAAGGGGAAAAAAACGGTATAAACGGTGAAAAAAAGGGATGGAAACTTTGGTGACACAAAAAGTTTCCATAGTTTTGCCCTCCCGAATCCGGTTCTCATGCCGGCGCACCGGGATTACTGATATGGATCATAAAGAAAGGATACAGGACAAAGCACACGAATTGTTTTTGCGGTATGGGATCCGTTCCATCTCGATGGATGATATTGCCGCTCAACTGGGCATGTCCAAAAAAACCCTCTACCAGTTTTTTGCCGATAAGGATGAACTGGTAGATGCCGTGGTGGAAAAAGAACTGAAAAGCGGCCGGCAGGATTGCCAGGAATGTTTGCTGAGATCGGCCGATGCCGTGGATGAAATTATTATTACCATGGAACAGATCGCCGACCATTTCCGGAATATGAACCCGATGGTACTGTATGACCTGGAAAAATTTCATATTACCTCCTTCCAGAAATTCCTTAAGCATAAGAATGAGTTTTTACTGGAAGTGATCCGTAAAAACCTGGAACGCGGGATCCGCGAAGAATTATACCGGCCCGAGATCAACGTGGATATCTTATCAAAGTTCCGGCTAGAGTCCATGATGATCGCGTTCAATATTGACGTGTTTCCGCCGCGGAAATATAACCTCGTGATAGTGACACAGGAGATCATTGAACATTATCTCTATGGGTTGGCTACATTAAAAGGACATAAACTGATCCTGAAATATAAAGAACAAAGTAAAAAACAGATTCCGTATGATGAGAGTAAGAAATAAAAGAATGGCCCTGTTGTGGAGCATATTCTTTTTATCCATCGAGATAAAAGCACAACCGCCGGATAGTGCAAAAGTTACCAGGCATGCTTTCTCTGTTCAGCAGGCAATTGACTATGCCCTGAAGAATAATGTCAATATAAAAAATGCGCTGGTGGATGTGGAAATGCAGGTTGAACAAAACCGGGAGTTCACTTCCAGTGCTTTCCCGCATATCAATGCCAGCCTGGGAACCACGTATAATCCCAATGTGGCAACACAGGTATTACCCAATTTCATTTCGCCTGCGACGTACCAGGTGCTGATCGATCAGGGAGTAAAAGACGGTAATGGAATTCCGATTAAGATGCCGGACGATTTTGGATTTATTGCAGCACAGTTTGGTACCCGTTTCAGCGCCAATGCCGGCATCAGTCTCAGCCAGATCTTATTTGACGGGCAGGTGTTTGTTGGTCTGATCGCCAGGCCAACAGCTGTTGATTTCAGGAAAAAGAATGTTGAAGTGACGGGTGAAATGATCAAGGCCAATGTCTATAAGATCTATTTCCAGCTCGTGGTGAGTAAAACACAGGTGGAATTACTCGATGCCAATATCGCTTTGCTGGAAAAATTGCTGCATGATACAAAACTTATTTATGAAAATGGATTCCGGGAACAATTGGATGTGGATAAAGTGACCGTTCAATTGGCCAACCTGCAAACGGAAAGAAATAAAGTGCTCAATGCTGTTTCCAATGGTTATTACGGGATGAAAGTGCTGATGGGCATGCCGGTACGGGATGAATTGGTTTTAACAGACAAGATCACCGAAGAGCAGATTAAAGAGGGTATACTGGAGCTCAGTAAATATTCCTATCAGGACAGGAAAGAATACCAGTATGCGCAGATCGGGAAAAAACTGAATGAATTCAATGTCCGCCGGTATAAACTGAGCCAAATACCCACGATCACCTTAAATGGCCTGTATGCAAAAAATGCCCAGCGCAATCATTGGAATTTTTTAGGAAAAGGCGACTGGTATACCATTTCGAACGTGAACCTGGGTATCAGCATCCCGATTTTTAACGGGTTCCTGGTCAGATCAAAAATTGCGCAGGCCAAACTGGAGGTAAAGAAAATAGAAAACAATATAGAAGCGCTGAAGATCGCCATTGATGAGGAAGTGGAAACAGCAAAAAATAATTACCGTACAGCTATCATAGCCATGGACTTCCAGAAAAAGAATATGGCGCTGGCAGAAAAAGTATACCAGCAGACAAAAAAGAAATATGAAATAGGCACCGGGTCTCAGATGGAAATAAATACGGCACAGACCGATATGAAAACGGCACAGACCAATTATATCACCGCTTTGTACGATGCCATCATTGCCAAAGTGGATTTTATGAAAGCAACAGGCAAACTTTAAATAATCAATAAATGATTTCAACGATGTATAAAAAATTAATGAAAAAAATTACAGGAGCAACCGGTATTATTTTACTGATTGGATTTTTCCTTGCATCCTGCGGGGGTGGTTCCGGCGATGAAAAAGGAAAAACAGGTGACCTGAAAATAAAATTAGAAAAACTGAAGAAACAAAAAAATGAACTTGATGCTGCAATCCGCAAACTGGAAGACCAGATCGTCAAAGCAGATCCCAAAGCGGCACAACAGGTGCAAAAGTTAGTATCTGTTGATACCTTGCGGGTGCAGGATTTTACCCATTATATAGAACTGCAGGGTAAGATCGATGCGGAAGGGATGGCTTATGTAGCTCCTACAGGTCCCGGTGGCCAGATCAAAGCGGTTTTTGTAAAAGCCGGACAAAAAGTAAGCAAGGGGCAATTGATTTTAAAATTGGATGATGCCATTGCAAAGCAGGCTGTAGTGGCCGCACAACAACAAACGGGTGTATTGAAAGCAAGGCTGGCGCAGGCACAGACCGTGTACCAGCGTCACCAGAATTTATGGGAACAAAATATCGGCACAGAGATCAGTGTGATCAATGCAAAGGCCGATGTGGATGCTTTGCAAAGCCAGTTGAAAGCTGCCCAGGCGCAGGTAAGCATGGCGCAGGAACAGGCTAATATGTCAAACGTGTATGCAGGCATCAGCGGCATGATCGATGAAATGAATGTAAAAGTGGGTGAGTTTTTTTCTCCGCAAAGCGCTGCTATGCCGGGCGCAGGAATCCGTATCGTGAACAATAATAATTTAAAGATTGTCACCAATATCCCCGAGAATTATGCAACCAGCATTAAGAAAGGCGATAAAGTAGCGGTGGTGATCCCCGAAAGCAACCTGCCACCTTACCAGTCCGTGATCAGTATGGTGGGCGGATCCATCAATCCAACAACAAGATCATTTACTGCCGAAGCAAAACTTCCTTCGGATCCTATGCTGAAACCTAACCAGACTGCTACGATGAAGATCCTGGATTATGAAGCCAAAGCCGCGGTAGCCATCCCGGTGAACGTAGTGCAGAATGATGAAAAAAACAAGTACGTATATGTGATGGAAAAATCCGGTGATAAAATGGTGGCCCGGAAGAAACTGATCACAACCGGCGAAGCCTATAACGGATATATTGAAGTGAAAAGCGGTTTGACCGGCGGTGAATTGATCATTACAGAAGGTTATCAAACGGTGTATGACGGGCAGGCGGTGACTACAGGGAAATGAGAAATAAGGAACCTGCCTGCCGGCAGGCAGGTAAGAAATGAAAAATGAAAAAGTGGGGCTTCGTAATCGGGATTGTTTGAAAAGAGATTGAATATATTTTAAAACCCCGAAGGGGTTCAATGTGAATAGCTCCGGGTGAAACCCGGAGAAAATGATATAACGAACCCGAACGTATGCAAATTAGATCATGACGAATAAACCAAAATCAAATTGACGGTTAAAAATATTCCAGATGAAAATTTTTGAAGGTATCAGAAGTAATTTTAAGCAGTTCCGCCCCACCAGCTGGGCGATCGATAACAGGACCGCCATTTATATTATCGCCATCCTGATCACATTATATGGATTGACCAAGTTCAATTCCATGCCCAAGGAACAGTTCCCCGATATTGTGGTGCCGACCATTTCTGTTTCCACGATTTACGTAGGCAATTCACCAAAGGATATTGAGAACCTCGTAACAAGACCTATCGAAAAACAACTCAAAGGCATCAGCGGAGCCAAAGTGAATAAAATTCAAAGTACTTCGCAGACAGATTACAGCCTGATCGTCATTGAATTCGATACCGATGTAAAAACGGAGATAGCCAAACAAAAAGTAAAAGATGCCATTGATAAGGCAAAGACTGATCTGCCCAATGACCTGACTTCGCAACCCAATGTACAGGAATTTGCCTTTAGTGAAATACCCATCATGTTTGTGAATGTGAGTGGCGATTATGAGGGTATTAAACTCAAACAGTTTGCGGATAAAATGCAGGATCGTTTTGAAGAACTGGGTGAAGTTACGAGGGCGGAGATCGTCGGCGCACCGGAGCGGGAGATACAGGTCAATGTAGATCCCTATAAAATGACCGCGGCAAGGGTAAGCTTCCGGGATATTGAGGATGCCATCAGCCGCGAGAATAATGATATCACCGGTGGGTTGATGGAAGTGGGAAATATGAGACGTACGCTGAGAGTGAAGGGACAGTTTACCGGTATATCGGATCTGCAGGATATTGTTGTACGCAGCAGTACGCAGGGCGCATCTGTATACTTAAGAGACATCGCTGAATTAAAAGATACCATCCGGGAAAAAGACAGCTATGCGCGTCTCGATGGTAAAAATGTGGTCACACTCAATATTGTAAAACGTGCCGGTGAAAACCTGATCGATTGCGCCGATAAAGTGAAAGCCGTGGTGCTCGATATGCAGAAAAACGAAGAACTGCCCAGGGACCTGCGGGTGGAATTTACGGGTGACCAGAGCAGGCAGACCAAGACTTCTTTTAATGAACTGATCAATACGATCGTCATCGGTTTTATCCTGGTATTGATCATCCTGATGTTCTTCATGGGAGTCACCAATGCATTCTTTGTGGCATTAAGTGTACCCCTGAGTGTTTTCGTTGCCTTTTTATTTTTACCATTGGCCGACAGCGTGATCGGTACTTCTGTTACCCTCAACTTTATTGTATTGTTCGCTCTCCTGTTCGGATTGGGAATTATTGTGGATGATGCCATCGTGGTGATTGAAAACACCCACCGTATTTATAATAACGGGAAAGTTCCGATCATCCGGAGCGCCAAAGAAGCGGCCGGAGAGGTATTCATTCCGGTATTGGCCGGTACGGCCACTACACTGGCTCCATTCTTCCCGCTGTTATTCTGGAAAGGCCTGATCGGGAAATTCATGATCTACCTGCCAACGATCCTGATCCTCACCCTGGCGGCATCCCTGATCGTTGCATTTATTTTCAACCCGGTCTTTGCCGTGAGTTTTATGAAACCGGAAGGTAAAGAGTATGAGAAACCAAAGAATGCTGTATTCAGGAATAAATGGTTCATGGTTTTTGCCATAGCAGGAATTTTATTGCACCTGCCGGGTATGCATGGACTGGCCAATTTCTTTTTGCTGATGGCTGTATTGATGGTGATCAATGCGTATGTGCTGAATGGCTGGATCCATTCATTCCAGAAAAAAATATTGCCCGGTCTGATGAGCCGGTATGAAAAATTATTACGGTGGGTATTGGTGGGCATAAGACCGGTGTATGCATTCATTTCCCTCTTCGGCCTGTTCGCCTTTTCCATCGGTTTATTAATGGTACGCGGAAATAAATCAACGTTCTTTCCCAGCGGCGATCCGCATTTTGTGTATGTGTATTTGAAACTTCCTGTTGGTACGGATGTAAAATATACCGATAGCATTACAAGAGTGCTCGAAAAAAGAGTGGAGAAGGTTTTGGAAAATGAAAAACCCGGAATGCCGGGAAGCATTGTTGAAAGTATAATCAGCAATGTGGCAGTAAGCGCCAATAACCCGCGGGATAATAACCGGAGCGTGCAATCCAATATGGGCCGTATCCAGGTTTCCTTTGTTGATTTTGAAAAAAGACACGGCAAGAGAACAGGTCCTTACAAAGAAGCCATTCGGGAAGCGGTGCAGGGTATCCCGGGTGCCAGTGTGGAAGTGGCACAGGAAGATAACGGGCCTCCCACGGATCCGCCGGTGAATATCGAAGTGGCCGGGGATAATTTTGAAAATATTTCGGCGATTGCCACCCAGCTTTATAATTACCTCGACACAAACAAAGTCAATGGAATTGAAAACCTGCAGGCCGATGTGGATCTGAACAACCCGGAGATTACCATAAAAGTTGACCGGCAAAGAGCCATGTTTGAAGGGATCAGCACCGGGCAGGTGGGTATGGAATTACGTACCGCGGTATTCGGAAAAGAGGTCAGTAAGATCAAGGATGGTGAAGACGAATATAAAATACAGTTGCGCTATAACGACCTCAGGCGCCAGAATATCACCGACCTCATGAATATGCGGATCACGTTCATGGATATGAATACGATGCAGGTAAAATCCATACCTCTCAGCGCGGTGGCCACCATCGATTATACCAATACGACCGGGGGTGTGAAAAGAAAAAATGTCAAACGCACCATCCAGTTACAGGGCAATGTCCTGAACCCGACGATGGTTGGAAAGGTCAATGCAGACCTGCAGTTAAAGATCAATGATTTCAAAGGGCAGGTAAAAATTCCGGCTGATGTGACGATCAAACTCAGCGGGCAAAGCAAACAGGAAAAAGAAACACAGGCCTTTTTGGGGACCGCGTTTATCATTGCTGTGGGCCTGATCTTTTTGATACTGGTACTGCAGTTCAATTCCATGAGCAAACCATTTATTGTTATTACCGAGATATTTTTCTCGGTCATTGGTGTATTGCTCGGTTATGCCATCACCGGGATGACCATTGCAACCATCATGTTGCTGGTTGGCATTGTCGGTCTCGCCGGTATTGTGATCAAGAACGGGATACTCATCATTGAATTTACCGATGAATTGCGTGGCCGGGGCATGCGTACCAGGGAAGCCGCGATACAGGCGGGTAAGATCAGGATCATTCCTGTTTTGTTGACCGCTGTAGCAACCATTCTGGGTTTATTGCCGCTGGCGATCGGTTTTAATATTGATTTTGTGGGATTGTTCCAGCACCTGCGCCCCAATATTTTCTTCGGTGGCGACAGTGTCGTGTTCTGGGGCCCGTTGAGCTGGACGATCATCTTCGGTCTTATCCTTTCATTCTTCCTTACGCTGATCATGGTTCCCAGTATGTACCTGATCGCCGAACGGTTGAAAAGACCGATGCAAAATTTTTACGGAACGAAATTCATTGCCCTGCTAGGGTTTACCGGTCCGCTCTTTTTCATCTTTGTCGGGATCATGTTCCTTGTCCGGAGATTACAGGGTAAAAAAATATGGCTGGGGAAACTTCCCATGCAGCAACCCGCTGCCTGATACGGTCTTACTACTGCAACCCAATGTTGCAATAGTTGGTTTTGGTGAAATACAAAGCGGTTTTCTTTCGGGAGCCGCTTTT
>CAZQGZ010000047.1:0-19731 GCA_964592935.1 uncultured Chitinophaga sp.
GGACCAGCCCCGCAATATCAACGATCTCGATCTGTGTGGGAACTACCCGGTTGGGTTGTACCAGTTCGGCCAGTTTATACAACCTCGGGTCGGGCACATCCACCAGTCCCACATTGGGATCAATGGTGCAAAACCGGTAATTGCTGGCCTGTGCTTTCGCACTATTGCTGACAGCATTAAACAAAGTCGATTTTCCTACATTGGGTAATCCTACAATTCCTGCCTGTAATGCCATGGTTTAATTTCTGATTTAATATTTTAGATTTTTGATTTAACCCGGAACCACAACTTATTAGTATGTCCATTTAAAGGGGTGCAAAGATACGCATACGGACTGAATGAAAACTGTTGTGTAAAGATGGTTTTGGTGATTTAGGAAAAATCGTCAATCTTCAATCTAAAATCTAAAATAGGTATATGGCACTCAGCAGGATCTGGACAGCATTCATTCTTATCGCATTACTGGTTGCGGCCGGAAGAGTTGTTTTTCAGCCCGGCCAGCAGAATCTTTTCAGCAATATGGTTACGGGTAAGAATACAGACACCATTTCTGTTAGATTGGTTGATTCTGTTTCCATTCCTTCCTCAGTGCATAACCAATTGCAGGCTCAGAAACTGGCTGTTTGGGGTAAAGAAAAAGTTTCCAGGGAAGGAAATACTTACAAAGCATTCAGGCTTTTGCCGGCTAACGGGATGTTTGAAACCACCAAAGATGCAGTGAATCTATGTATCGGGTTGATTGGCATTATGGCATTGTTCATGGGATTAATGGGCATTGCCGAAAAAGCAGGAGGGGTGCGATTCCTGTCGAGGATCATCGGGCCATTCTTTTCTAAAATATTCCCGGAGGTCCCCAAAGACCATCCATCCATGGGACATATGGTGATGAATTTTTCGGCCAACCTCATGGGGTTGGATAATGCCGCCACGCCATTCGGTATTAAAGCGATGGAAAGCCTGCAGGAGATCAATCCCGACAAAACAAGGGCGTCCAATGCACAATTGATGTTCTTATGTCTTCATGCATCGGGGCTCACCCTTATACCCACCATCATTATTGCCGACAGGGTGGCGATGAAGTCTTCGCACCCCACAGATATTTTTATTCCCTGCATGATCGCAACTTTTGCGGCAACGATTGCCGCCATGCTGATGGTTTCAATCCGGCAGCGCATCCGGATCATTCAACCGGTCATACTGTTCTGGATACTGGGTATATCTGCCGTGATAGCCGCATTGGTCTTTTATATAAAGACTCTTGATGCAAGCGGTGTTCAGTTGTTTTCTACAAGCCTGAGCAACGGAATCATCCTGCTCATCTTTTTATTGATCGTTGCGGGCGGAATTTATAAAAGGATCAACATTTTTGATGCATTCATTGAAGGAGCCAGAGGCGGGTTTGAAACGGCGGTGAGGATCATTCCTTACCTGGTAGGTTTATTGGTTGCGATCAGCTTATTGAGAAACAGCGGCGCTTTTGAATTTGTATTGGACGGAATAAAAAATCTTTTTATCTGGCTGGGCGGCGATACCCGGATCGTTGACAGTATACCGACTGCATTGATCAAACCCTTAAGCGGAAGCGGGGCAAGAGCGATCATGATCGATACGTTGAATGCACATGGTGCCGATTCGTTTGCGGGGAACCTGGCTTCTGTTTTCCGTGGCACTTCTGATACTACTTTTTATATTATAGCTGTTTATTTCGGAGCTGTGGGTATAAAAAATTCAAGGTATGCTGTCACCACCATGTTACTTGCTGACCTGGCCGGGATCATTACGGCGATCGTCATGGCATATATTTTCTTCAGATAGCATTCAGCAAATTAATACAAAAAAAAGAGGCTGTTTTTTTCAGCCCCTTTTTAAAATATGAATTGCTCCTTTCTTTAATTACTGGAAAAAGAAGAAAGGGTTTTCGCCGGAGATGCTGCCTGGTAGCTGCCCCGGAAAATAAGAGTATAACTTCTCTTCCGGATTGGGGCAAATCCATTAAGGGTGGCCAGGTTCGTGGTGGTACCTGTTGCCCTTACATAAAGCGTATCATTTTGAACAGTTGTGGATGAAGACGGATGTGGTAAATAATTGGTAACTTCTGTCGTTGCAACATTGGTAAACACATTAGCGTTTCTTTTTACAGAAAAAAGGTCCATATTAGGAATAGCATTCTTGCTATAAACAAAATTGGCAAAGCGGATTCTTGAAGTAGTATCATCCGGAAATATTATATCATTGATAACTGTTTTTTGCTTGGGTGAGCCCGCAGTGTCATACATGAATATGGTATAACTTTTACTGGCCTCGAAATTTTGTCCAAATGACATGGGTGGCTGTGTCAGAATGGTGCTTGATGTATCCCTGATCAGGAATGCCCGGACCCCTGACGTTACAGCAAAAAGAGACGGTGTGGATGGAAAAGTGGAGCCATAGGCAAGAGCAGCTCCTGTAACGGCATTTCCATCGACATAAATATAATTCCTGGCAGCGTTTAGAGTGCCATTATATACCTGCACAAAAGCTTTATTGGAAAAGTCCGTCTGTTCGAGCGCCGATTCTTTTTTCGTCTGTTTGACACAGGAGAATGCCAGCATAGCTGAAGCAACCACGGCACAGCAGGCAGTTATTTTTGTAGTTAGTTTCATGGTAGTTAGTGTTTTCAGTTTAATAATTTATTGCTGGGAGAACCAGCATTCTTTAGTGTGATAATCATTGCCGACAGGATAGGCCCCGATACGTATCAGCGACGGAATGTTGTACAAGTATTCTGAATTATATCGCGGCCGGGTGCGGTAAACGAGTTTCCCGTTATTACTGCCTGTACTTCCACTAAAAAGATCAACACCAGATGGAACTTTGAAGCCGGCATACACTTGCTGTCCCGTGGCCGGATCCAGGTTATTATAATGATACCTGCGCATATCGGCCCACGTATCATGAATACCCCATCCATACATAGCGATATATTTCTGCAGCATGACCTTGGTCAGTGTCATATTCGCAAAATCTGCAACCGGGGGAACCACGGCCGGGTTGGCCAGGTAGGCTGCCTTATTGGCTGCATTAATATCTTTACCGGCAGGGATATTAACATTATAATTAGTTGAAAGCATATCAAAATTCAAACTGATCCCGTTAATATAAGCGGTTTTGGCATTGACATAATCTGCTTTACGGATCAGGGCTTCTGCTTTCAGGAACTGCATTTCAGAAGCGGTCATAATCGGAAATTCAGCTTCATCCCGGAAAATATATTTACCGGCGGTACCATTGGTTAAAAGGGCGCTTGAAATGGGAGTATAACCGGTGGAAGAATAAGCTGTTCCAACAAAACTTTCCGGCAGATCAGCAGTTGCTAAAACAGGGTTGATTGCAGTTGACAAGGAGGGTGTGTAACCCTTGATCGTGCCATTAGGATTTCCTCTCAGGATATACCATGCTCTCGGATCAGCCACCCCCGTAAAGGCAAGCGGATTGGCACCCGACATCAGGTCTGCAATAAATGCAGATTGACGGATACCAGATGTCGCTTGGTTTACATTAGTCCTGGATGTCCCAAAATAATTGCAGGTACCGGTGATGCCTGTGCTTTGAAACTTAGCCGTTGCATTATCTGCATTTGTGTTCATAGAGAGATTGGCGTGATAAATAACCGAATCCGGGTTATAAGTAGATTTATTGTGCAGATAGGCAAATGAACGGGCCAGGATACCACGGCAGAATTTTATCCAGCGTCCCAGGTCTCCTTTGTTAAAATAAAAATCGCTGTTTGCGAAATTGGCGGCGTTCATACCACCTCCTGTACGGCTTAGGAATTCAATGGCCCTGTGACAATAAACCCGCACAGAATCGTATATCTCGGGTTGATTATCATAATCAAATTGCTGGCGGGTCTGGTCAAATGCCTGTCTTAAGATCATTTCACCATACTGATTGGTGCATTCAAACAAACTCCAGGCTCTTAATGCCCAGGCTGCACCCACATAATCCCATTTCTGTTCTTCACTACCCCATTCGATGATCCTGTTAATATTCTGGCCCATTCCATAATAATGTGCCGCCCACATGGAACCCAGGTTATCGCTGGCGCCCGTTGTTCCGGCCATCTTATCATAGAAGGTCCCGATATTGTCGGTTGAAGAAGAAATATAACTCCCCCAAAACTGGATATACCTGCCGATCAATAAACCATCATTGCAGGTACCATAGGCGCTGCCTGCTGCTGATGAACTGCCGGTCAGGCTACCAATCAGGCTGGGAAATATCACTTCTACCGGTTGCCTGGTAGCCGCATTGGGGTTTGCATATGCGTCATCTATTTTTTTGGAGCAGGAACTAACCGTGATCAGACCAATCAGCCCGGCTGCAAAAAAGTATTTAATATTCGTTTTCATTATAATTTATTTTTTAAATTATTTAAAAATTGCTCTTAAGCCAAAGTTGATTGCTATCGGGGCCGGCAAACTTCCATAGTCAATACCCATTCCACCAACACCGTTTGAACCGGCGGTGTTTCCATTCACGGAAGGATCGGCTCCCCTGTAATTGGTAAGCAGCACCAGGTCTGTTCCGGTTACAAATAATCCAAGAGATTTGAATACTTTCAGTTTATCAATAATGTTTGTTGGTAAATTATAGCTAAGGGTGATATCCCTTAACCGCAGGTAGTTAACATCCTTCTGAATAAATTCCTCTTCCGGCATACCGGTAAAATAAGCCTGCTGGAAGTAAGGTACGATTGCGATTGTATTGACAGTAGGAGTAGCCGAGTTTTGCAAACCATCCAATAATACTCCATCTACTACCCGGGGTCTTTCCCTGTCTTTTGTGCGCTGACTCTTGCCCTGGAGTGTGAGATACATATCGGTGGCATTGAAAACATCACCGCCAACCTTCAGATCCCAGAGGAAATTAAGACCCCAGTTCTTATAACGGAGCGTGTTCACAGTGCCCAATGTAAAATCAGGCATCCTGTCACCGATCACTAAGAACGTACCTTCTACTATCGGTAAACCGGTAGTCGGGCTGATCAATATCTTGCCGGTATTGTTGCGCTGGTAATGGAAGCCGGTGATCGTAGTTGCCGCCCTTCCGCGGATCATACCACCCCTTGCATTACCATAGAGCCAGGTGTCTGCTATGTATGCTTCGTACGCGATAGCTTCAGGCAATGTGAGCACCTTGCTCCACATGTGGGCCAAATTGAATCGGATATTCCAGCTAAAGTCTTTTTTACGCACGGCAGTTACATCGGTTACCAATTCAACTCCCTGGTTCCTCGATGAAGCCGCATTCTGGGTATTCAGGATAAATCCTGTTGCATAGCTTGCCCTGAATTGATTCTGGATCTGTTCCGTGCAAAGAGTATTGTAATAAGCCAGATCAAAAGACAGCCGGCTATTGAATAACCTAATCTCTGTTCCCAGTTCATAGGTGTTTTGTCTCTCCGGTTTGAGGTTTGGATTGTTATTATCAAACCCATAGGAATAGATCAGACCTACATTGCTGCTGGTGAAATTATTCACAAATACAGATTGGTTCTTATACGGATCCGGGTATCTTGCCGTACTGGCCCGGGAAGCCCGGATCTTCCAGTAATTGATCAGTTTACCCTTGATCTTTGGAAAGACATCCGATAAGATCAGGCTGGTGCTGAATCCGGGGAAATCATATTTCCTGTTCTTTTTGGGGAAAAGAGAAGATTGTTCAAACCGGTGTGTATAACTCAGGAAAAACAGATTGTTGTAACTGATGGCGGCCTCCCCGAATATGGCAAACTGTCTTTGAATGGAAAGGTTGGGAAGTCCGAAATTATTCCGGTTCAGTCTTACTCTTGTATTCAGCCTCGTGATATTACTGTCGGTTTTGGAACCCACGGTTGTTGCAAAATTTGCATCGGTCACCACCTGCCCGTTTTTCATCAGCTTATTGTAATTAGGTGAACCAATAACCTTGTTGATGGAATCCACCAGGTTAGTACCTGTAATGGATGTCATCTGGGTTTCATAATCCTGCCACATGGTACCCACCATGATGCGTCCGTTGAATTTCTTATAGGTCTTTTTAAAGGTGGCTGTCACGGTATGGTTATATCCGTAATAGCTTTTCCAGTAGTTCGTCAAACGTCCGTATCCCCCGTTCTGGCTGGAACTGGTCAGGAAAGAGAGCGGAGAATAGAAAGTGTACCCGGTAGCATCGTAGGTATCATAACCAAAACGCCCGGCCACCGTCAGCCATTTGAACGGGTTGAGGTTGATGCTCCCGGTAATGATCTTGCGCACGGTTTTATCATAACTCACATTGCGTTTGGTATTATATAAGGGATTGTCAATTTCAGAATAGGGGTCGGCAGAAAAGATACTGATCTTGTTTCCTTCGATATCTTCAAAAGCCGAAACATCATTTGTAACCGGCCATACATAAAGGCCCAGTAAATAACCACCGGCGCTTCTCAGCGGTTTGTTGTTTGTCTGGTTGATATACTGGAAAGAAGGAGCTATATCGATCCATTTATTGATCTTGGTTGAATTGGTAACCTTTACATTGAATTTTTTGAAATCATTACCCGGTGTAACGGCTTTTTCATCAAAATAAGAACTGCTTACTTTAAAACCGGTGATCTTGGTTCCGATATCCACGCTCAGGTTATGATTTTGTGCAAAGCCCATCCTGAAAAATTTATCGATATTATCATAACGTTGTATCCCGGTGGGGTATTTGGGACCGAAATAACTTCCGGATGTGCTGTTGAAAGATGCCCCGGGAGCTCCGTTTGAACCCGGGCCGTATGTATTATTCAGATCGGCATACCGGGTTACATCCATAACGCGGAAACTGTTATCATAAGTTACTCCGATTTTTACTCCTGCATTATCATGTGTAACTGCTTTTTTGGTGGTAATGATAATGGCGCCGGAACTGGCCTGGCTTCCATATAAAGCCGCTGCTTCCGGTCCTTTTAATACGGTCACAGATTCTATATCGGCCGGGTTCAGGTCGGCGATCCTGTTGGTATAATCATTATTCCGGTTAGGCAGATCAGATGCAAGACCGATCCCGGTTCCCCCGTTGGAAGTTTCGTTGATTGTCGTGTTGTCAAGGATAATACCATCAACAACAAACAAAGGCTGGTTATTACCGGTTAATGAATTATAACCTCTCAAAATAATTTGTGAAGATGCCCCTGCTTGTCCTGATGTAGGATTAATCGAAAGACCTGCAACACGGCCCTGCAAACTGTTCAGGAAGTTTTCCCTTTGTGTTTCGGCAATATCCTTACCGCTAACTTTCTGAACGGAATAGGAAACCTCCCGGACATTACGCCGGATATCGAGGGCAGTTACCACAACTTCACCCATGGTATTGTCGGCTGTTTTAAGGGATACACCCAATACGTCACCGCTCCCGGGTTTTACTTCATAGGACTGGTAACCGACATATGTTATCTGGAGAGTTTCCCCCGGACTTATTTTAATGGAGAACTTACCATTGGCATCAGTCTGTGTGATTCGCCGGGTGCCTTTTACTCTGACGGTAACACCGGCCAGTGGTGTTTTATTGTCTTCGGACACAATGGTACCGGTGATGGTCCTTTCCTGTGCCTGCACTGCCGGTGGCAGTAAAAGCAGCATCAGCGATAAAGCGAAGAGCATTTGGAAAATTTTTCTCATAGCTGTTTGTTTATGTTTTTGAATAAGCAGTTTCAAATTTAGGATTAAATCACATGTACTCCTGCATCAACGTAAGGTTTTAATACAGGGTTGCCGGGACTTAATTCGGTTATCAGCGTATCGATCGCTGTAATCGGGCAGACCTGTATCGGTTGCACCGTGTTCACCTTTTCGGCAATCGACAGGCAAACCACCTTTTTACAGGACTCAATCATAGCCTTTTTTAACTGTACTACTTCCCAATCATTATCGGTCACTCCATGTTCGGCATCAATTGCATTGGTTCCTAAGATACAGATATCTGCCTTGACTTGTTTTATTTTGGCAATCGCCTCAGAACCAACAGTTATTTTCGAATTTTTTGAAATTTTATCTCCGATCAGTATTACTTCAATATTAGGGTGATGAATATATTCAAGAATGGCCGGGATACTGCCTGAAATGAATGTTGCTTTCAATTGCGGCGGTAATGACCGGGCCATTTCAATAATGGTTGTGCCTCCGCTGGTCAGTACAAACATCCCGTTATGAATCAGGCTTATGGCCTTTTGGGCAATGGTCTTTTTTTGATTTTGGGAATAAACTCCATTTGTGGAAAAATAAACATGATTGAAGGACTGGGATAAAGCCCCGCCATGAACTTTGATCACTTTGCCATCTTCTGCCAGTTCCTGCAGATCCCGCCGGATTGTGTCTTCCGACACATTGATTTCCGTGCAGAGTGATGATGAAAGGACCTTATTGTGCAGGTTAACCTGGTGAAGGATATAGGCCTGCCTTTCCTTTTTAAGCATTGCTAGTTTTTGGCAGAATAAAAATAAGGGAAATAACCGCACAAAAACGCAGAAACCTGAGAAAATTTGCAGAATGTGGAAAGCTGGTGGGAAGAGGCTAGAGGCAAATTGGGAGGGTCAGTATTAAAATGTACATTCAGCCTAAGAATACAAATGACAGACTGTGGAGTTCCCGCTCCCTTCTCACCACTTCCCACCCGCTTTTATTTATTTTCCAAAAGTGAACCTTGCTGAGAAACCGATCGCGGCCGGTTCAAAATTGATATCGCTAACAATATTCAATTCGGGTTTCCAGTCCAATGAAATGTTGAGCGGAACATTACTGAATTTATAATCAAGCCCGATTACTCCCTGGGCACCGAAATTGGGATCAGTGGATGATTTACCGGCGATCACATTTACTTTTTTTACAAAACTTACATAGGCTCCTGCTCCATAGAAATAAGTAAGCCCGGCCGGAGTTAATGGTTTATGCAATTCAACCAATGCTCCCAAGGCTAGCGGATCGCCAAAAGTGAATAAGCCCTCAACGGCTACTTTATCTGTCACGAATTGTTTGAAGGAAATGGAATTGTTTTGCATGGCATTTGAACTGCTGAGACGTACACCCAAAGCAGTCTTATAGTTCTGTGCGGAAAGGCTGCTGAATGAACCCAGACAGGCAGCAAACAGGAATGCAACTATGATTTTTTTCATGGTGAATTGATTTTGTTCATTTGTAAACGAAAAATGATGCCAGAAAACTCTAAATAAAATGCAAATGTTGGTTGGGGCATTAATTATATCAACTCCCAAAACCTTTAACGCTGTATTCCCACTCCTTACTAGCCAAACCCCACTAACCCTCATTCCCCTTCTTTCTGCGTATTTTTATCCTTAATGACCATCGCGATCATACTGATATTTATCCTGGGCTACCTTGGAATTGCATTTGAACAAACCATACGCATTAACAAAGCCGCAACGGCATTGGTTACCGGTGTGCTTTGCTGGACAGTATATATGATTTCAACAAATGACAAAGAAATGGTTGCGGACCAGCTGGCGCATCATTTTGGTGATCTGTCGCAGATATTATTTTTCCTGATGGGATCCATGGCCATTGTAGAACTGATCGACGCGCATGACGGATTTGAGATCATTACCCGGCTCATAAAAACAACCAGCAAGCGGAAAGTTCTATGGATCATTTCCCTGTTGACATTCTTTTTATCCTCTGTATTAAACAATCTCACCACAGCCATTGTGATGATTTCGTTGGTTCGGAAACTGATGACCGGCAGGAATAACCGGCTGATAATGGCCGGCATGATCGTCATTGCAGCCAATGCAGGAGGCGCCTGGTCGCCGATCGGTGATGTCACAACTACCATGTTATGGATAGGTGATCAGGTAAGCCCGTTAAACATCATCATCAAACTCATCATTCCCAGCCTGGTCTGTCTTTTTGTTCCTTTGGTGATCATGCGTTATTCATTCAAAGGAGAAATCGAAAGACCGGAACAACAACCGGAACATGCAGGAGATACACCCAGCACAAGAAAAGAAAGGGTCATTGTATTTATGACGGGCATATGTTTGCTTCTCCTGGTGCCGGTGTTCTCGGCGGTTACATCATTGCCGCCATTTATGGGAATACTGATCGGGCTGGGGTTGATGTGGATGATCACGGAAGCCATTCATAGCGGTAAGGACGAAGAGGACCGAAAAAAATTTTCTGTGGGGTATGCGCTGCGGAAAATTGATACGCCCACCATTTTATTTTTTTTAGGAATACTGCTCGCCATCTCAGCGCTTGAATCAATACAACAACTGCAACTTATGGCCGGGTGGATGGATAAGAACCTGGCCGACCAGAATATTATAGCCGGAAGCATCGGGCTTTTATCATCGGTAGTGGACAATGTACCGCTGGTCGCGGCCACACAGGGAATGTATAGTCTTGATACTTTTCCAACGGATCATTATTTCTGGGAATTCCTGGCTTATACAACCGGTACCGGCGGGAGCATACTCATTATTGGTTCAGCAGCAGGTGTTGCTGTTATGGGCATTGAAAAAATAGATTTTATCTGGTACCTGAAAAAAATCGGGTGGTTGGCGCTGGCTGGTTATTTTGCCGGAGCCATTGTATATATATTGCAACACCAATTGTTCGGAGTCTAGTTAATAGCTTACTCATACAATTCATACTTCGTCTTCGGCCTCCTGTTATCCAGCCAGCGGAATTTGGATAGCCGCATTTCTTTTGGATCTTTTTGACGGATGGGCCAGATGGTTCCGGTAACACTGCTGCGGAAAACAACTTTTTGCAAAGCCTGGTTGCCGAAATAAATATCCAGTATATCCGATTTGGATTCATTGATACCGGTATATGCACTGTCCTCATCCTGTATATAATAAATGCATTCGGCAAAACCGGCGGCCCTTACCGAATCAATCGTGCCCTCTTTAAAAAAACCATCCATCCGGGTTGATCTCACCTGGTTGTAGATCTCGGGGTCGAGTTTGCTGACCATAAAACTGTTCTCAAAAACTTTGATACGATCCGCTTTTTTATATTTTGTAAAAAGTAAAATGGTGTCCCCGGTGATCTGGCTTTCCCTGGCCCATAAAACCGGGTCCTGGAATAAACGGAATGTTGAATCCTTAAATGAATAAAACAAACTGTCGCTCACGGCCTGCAATGAATCTGAAAAAACACGGACATGCCGGTATGCTTCAAAATACCGGTTGGTGCTGTCCTGTTTGTTCACATCAACCACTTTTGTCCCGCTCAGCGTGTCTTTCACCAATGAATCTTTTTTTCCATACAGATCTGTCAGCCGTGCAGAAAATAAGGTATCGGCAGTAATATAAATGGAATCGTTTTCCTGCTTTACGATCATCAGCGGTTTGCGGGTTGCAAGAAATGAATTCGTTTTTTTATTAATGAAAATTTCACCGGCCAGGATCGTTGTATTATTGGCGCTGTCAATGACAATCGCATTTCCTTTGATCTGAACCAACCCCAAACTGTCATCACTGATCACCTGGTTGCCCGTTGCATACATATTTTTATCGCGAATGATGGGGCGTTGGCCGAATTCAGCCCTGCCTGTCTGCATATTATAATACCCGTCTCTTGTCTCAATGGTCCTTCCGCTGCTGTCCCTGATAAAAGTCTGGGCAATGAAGCGGGCCGTTTGCGAAAGCGTATTATATAAGAGCGAATCTGTTTTTATATAATACGCAGGATCTTTCAGCTCCACTTTTTTCTTGAAATAAACATCCCGGAGATCGGCATAGTAAAATCCTTCCTGGCTGGTCAGCACGGTATTTTTATTGATCACCCTGCCTCCATGCAGGTACGTGCCGATATTGGTGGTCATATCGTATTCCAGGTCGGGCGTTGTCAGTTCTCCCTTTCCATCTGTAAGTTTCACTCCGCCGTCGAGATAGGCCAGTTTTTTATCGATCAGGTACCGAAGATGTCCTGCATAAATATTTGCCGTGTCCGAATCATTGATATGTACATGGCCCCATGCCTCAAAGGTTCTTGTATTATTATTGATCACGCAGCTGTCGCACCAGAAAAGGGATTTATCCTGTTTCAGTTTTACATTACCGGCCAGAATCTGCAATTGTGTTGAATCGTTCACTTTTCTGAATTCGAGTTTGCGTACACCGGGCAGGATCTCGATATTGACAAGACTGTCGGTTGCAGGAGTTGTGGTAGCCGGAACGGGGTTGATGACCTGTGAAAATGAAAGGAGGGGGTTCAATAAAAACCCTGTTACCAAAAAACAATAAATAATTTTTACATGTCGCATCAATCGGCTACCTGGGAATAGAATCTTTTTTCGAAGGCGAAGTTAGAGCCCCGTCCTTATCTTTTCTCCCAAAGATGGATAAATTAACGTAGCGTTTGGGATGTGCCCTCAGATCATCCAGGGTGATCTCCAGGCTCAGAATGGCATCATTCAGTTTATTATAAAGCGTTTTATCACTGATCAATGCACCCAGTGTTCCATCCTTGCTGGAAATTTTGGTCACAGCCGCCTTTAATAAACTGATCGTTGATTTCAGGGAATCGATCGTTGGCTGAATTTCCAGTGCGGCCAGTTTTTCCGAAGCTGTTTTGGCATTGCTGATCGTTTTATTGATATTGTCTGTATTCTTTTTTAGTTCTTCTGTTAATTCGCTGGCATTGTTCAGCGTCCTTGCCAAAGGCCCGGTTTGATTATCCAGCAACCCGTTCAATGCACTGCTGGCCCGGTTCAGGTTGGCCAGTGTTTGCTGGAGATTGACCCTGTTTTCAAAACCGATCACCTTATTTACATTGCCCAAAACCATGTCAAGGGTATCCAGTGAATTCCTTACCTTGGCCAGGGTGGGACTGAATTGCGCTTTTACGTCATCGAGAATACTATAGTCAACCCGTGTAGCCAGCGTATCTCCTGACCGGAGCGCCGTGTCGTTTTTCCCTTTTTCTATAACAAGAAACGAGGAACCAATCAACGGGGCTGAAATGTAGGCCTTCGAATCTTTGGGTATAATGACATCTTTCGTAAGATTAATCGTGGCCACAATGCCACTTACGCTATCATCGAGGGCAGTGAGTTCATAAACCGAGCCAATGACATATCCGTTTATTTTAACTTCATTTGACTTGGAGAGGGAACCCAGGTCGCTGAAAACAGCATATATTTTATGAGGTTTCTTAAAAATATCCTTGCCCTTCAGGAAATTGAATCCCAGGATAAGAATAGTAAGAGCCGAAATCGTCAGCACGCCGACTTTTGTTTCATTACTTACTTTCATCAGAGATACATTGCTTTTATCAACGGTTGGTTAATGGTGCCAAATTAGTCAATAATTCCGAAACGTTTCATCCAGAAGATCAGAAAGCTTTTTTTTCAGCATCCTTGTCCGCTTCCTTTTTTTTGGATTCCAGTTTTTCTTTATACTGCTTTATCGCATTAAAAATATTACTGACAATTTCATCCTGTCCCGTTTCACTGTTGATATACTGCTCCTCTTCTTTATTGGAAATAAAACCAATTTCCACCAGTACGCTGGGCATCCCGGTGGCCTGCAGCACCCAGATGCCTTTATCATTTCTTTGTTTAACACCCCGGTCCACCCGGCCTGTTTTTGAAAATTCCTGTTGTACCATATCGGCCAGGTTCAGGCTTTTCCGGAAAAAATTCTGCGCATAGATCAGCATTCTCGCTTTATCAACCGGGTTGCCGGGGTCGGGAAGCGCCAGGTTGTTGGATACGGAATCAATTTCACCATAATATTCCTCTGCTTTCTTGGCCACCGAATTTATTTTCGAATCATTCTTATTGATGGCCCATACATAGGTTTCCGTTCCCTTTGCCGCATTTTCAATCCAGTAATTTTCATAAACGGGAACTTTATACGTTTTTATGACTGTCTTTTTCTTCACTTTTACTTTTTTGGTTGCTGTCGTATAACCGGAAATCCTCCTGCCATACCATCCTCCCGGGGACCTGCCCGCACTGTTACAGTGTATCGCGATAAACAGGTCGCCATTGGATTCATTGGCGAGGTCGGCCCGGTAGAGCAATCCCCCTTCAATGGTTGATTTATTACCCGGAAGAACATCCGTAGTACGGGTATAAATAACTTTTATATCGGGAAATTCTTTTTCAATGGCTTTACCCAGTTTCAATGAAACCTCCAGGCTTACCTGCGATTCCCTGGAAAAAGTACCGGTGGCCCCGGGATCGATCCCCCCATGCCCCGGGTCAATGATAATGGTCTGCAAGGGTTTCCTGCTGCCATTCTGCGCATAGACATTACTGTAAGGAACAGCGAACAGCAACAGGATCAGCGATGAAAATATTTTTTTTATCATGGGTCTTATCCCGGTTTTTTCAGGAACAGGTTCCTGAAATGATTGACGTCTTTTCAATGGGGTGTCAAAAACCCTTTTTCTCCTTTTTTTCCACAGCATCCAGGAATGCCTGGGTGCCGGATGAATGATTATTGTTATTTCCCGTATTGTCATTTTCCTTTCCCGATTCCGCTTGTTGTTTTTCCAGCCAGGCAATATAGGTCTTCACGGCTTTGATGATACAATCCGCTGTTTCTTTCTGCCCTTCCTTGCTGTTCAGGTAATCTTCTTCGGTGCGGTTGGTAATATAACCGGTTTCAACCAGGATACTCGGCATCGCTGTGGCCTGCAGCACCCAGATACCCACCTGCCGTTGTCTTACATCCCGGTCAATACGACCCACTTTTGCGAATTCATCCTGTACATAACCGGCCAGCGTAACGCTTCTTTTGAAATATTGTTTAGTTTTAAGAAAAGATAACGCGATAAACTCCGGTGAATTGGGATCAACATCTCCATAGTTCTCTTTATAATTTTCTTCCTGCAGCATGGGCGCATTTTCCCGGACAGCTAATTCTTTGTCATCATTTTTATGGGCGCCGCAGATATAGGTCTCAGCTCCTTTGGCAGGATTGGGTGTGGTCCACGTATGGTAAACGGGAACTTTCTTTGTTTTCTTTTTTCTCTTTTTACCTTTTCCTTCATAGTAAGTAACTGTTTTGTACCCGGTAATCTCTGAATGACGTTGCGGAACGGCTGCGTTTACATGGATACAGATAAAAAGATCTCCCTTGTTTGCATTGGCAATCTCCGCGCGGCGGTGAATAGCGGTGATCTTTTCGGTGGGCCGGGTTTCCACAATTTTTATCTCCGGCATTTCCTGCTGAAAATTCTTTACGAGCTCTTTGGCTACGGCGAGGCAGATCTCGTCTTCATAGGAATACGTGCCCTTGGCTCCATTATGACCTCCATTCTCCATGATACCATGACCGGCATCCACAATGATGGTCTTGATGACCCGTTGCTTGACAATTTCTTTTTTACTGAATGAAAAGATGGTAAGACAGGAAGAAATAAAAAGGAAAAAGAAAAGAGTTTGTTTAACCATGGGTGTTCGGTATTTTTAAATGCTGCATCAACCGGTATCCTTCTGCGAACAATCTTCACAAAATCTTAGGTTCATTCATAGGCATCCAAAGGATAAAGATTTACATTTGCTTCTACCGGATGAATCAACTTTACAAATTTAGGCTAAACTATTTTTTGAAAGGGATATTGATGATGGTGATGTTAAGCACATTAACGTGGAAAACAAGAGCCAATCATATCAACACATCATTTTTTTGCAGTCCTTTAACAATATTGACCGATACTACCAAGCCTGTCCTGAACCCCGGCAGCCTGCGAACAAATATCAATGCACCCGCTGATACAGCCATACGCCCTCCGAAAGATTCCGTGATCATCAACGAAAAGACCGACACATTTTCGCTGCGCATTTCCAAAGATTCCCTGGATGCCCCGTTAAAATATGCGGCCGAAGACTCTGCGGTGATTCTGATTGCAGCTAAAAAAATTTTATTGTACGGAAAAACAAAAACGGATTATAAAGACATCACCCTGACAGCCCCAAAAGTTGAACTGGACCAGCAAACGGAGATTGTTACAGCAGTCAACCGGAAAGACAGCACGGGTGAAGTGCTGGAATCGGCGCATTTCAAAAGCGGTGACAATGATTTTACGAGTGATACTATTAAATATAATTTCAGAACACAGATCGGATTAACGACCAATACCTATACCACGCAGGGAGAGTTCGGCGTTCTCAGTGATAAGGCAAAAAAAGTAAGCGAGAATGTAACGTTTGTGAAAAGAGCGAGATTCACAACCTGTATGCTGGATGAACCGCATTTTGACTTCGTCACTCCAAAGATGAAAGTGGTGAATAAAAAGCTTGCAGTCTCAGGGCCCACACATCTTGAATTTGAAGGAGTGCCTATCCCGGTTTACCTGCCCTTTGGTTTTTTCCCGTTGAGCCAGGGACGTCATTCCGGTTTGCTGCCTCCTCAATTCACCAACAACGAACAATATGGTTTGGGCCTCGAAGGTCTTGGATATTACAAAGTGCTCAGCGAATACTGGGATGTGCAATTAAGAACCAATATTTATTCGTATGGCGGATGGTCCGTCAATGTAAACCCGACTTACCGTAAGCGTTACCGTTATAGTGGCGCCTTTACATTAAGTATGCAAAGCACCAAGCTGAATTTTAAAGGAGACCCGGATTTCTCCAGGACAAAAACCTATTCGATGGCCTGGTATCATTCGGTGGACAGCCGGGCCAGGCCCGGTACTTCTTTTACGGCCAATGTCAATGCCAGTTCCACCAAGTATAACCGGTTTGTTTCGAACGATCCAAGGTTAAATTTTCAGAATATTCAAAATTCATCTATTGCATATTCGAAATCATGGGCGGGGAAGCCTTATAATTTAACGCTCAGCGCCAATCATAGCCAGAATAATTCCACCCACCTGATCAGCATCAGTTTGCCGGATGCGGGATTTTCTGTCAGTACCCTGTATCCATTCCAGAAAAAAGAATCTTCAGGTTCGGCCAAATGGTATGAAAAATTAGGTTTTGGTTATAATGGAAATTTCAGGAACCAGGTTTCTTTTTATGACACCGCTTTTAAATTAAAGAACCTGATCGATACACTGCAATGGGGCGCCCAGCACAATTTCCCTGTCACCCTTGCACTTCCCCCGATCATGGGTGGTGCCGTGATCGTTTCACCGGCCGTTTCTTACTCACAGGTATGGATAGCCCAGAAATTCCGCCGGAGCTGGAACAGCGTGTCAAAGAAAGTGGATACGACCATAACCAAGGGTTTATTCATCGATAACCAGGCTTCATTTTCCATCAACTTCAACACGGCGATCTTTGGTGTTTATCAGTTTAAAAAATCAAGGATCGTAGCGTTGCGGCATGTTATCCGTCCTTCACTGAGCATGAATTATAAACCGGACCTGTCCAAACAACATTTTTACAAAACACATGTTGACACCACGACCTTTGAACAGGAGTTCTCCGAATTTGACGGAGCGCTTTATTCGGGCTTTTCCAAAGGAAAGACCGGCGGCCTGGGATTTCAGCTGGACAATAACCTGGAAATGAAATGGCGTTCGAAGAAAGACACCGGGGAAAATGCCATTAAAAAAATCAGGCTGATCGATGGATTCGGCTTGTCCACCGGGTATAATTTCCTCCGGGATTCCCTGAAACTTGATCACATCAGTATTTATCTCCGAACCACTTTATTCGAAAAGATCAGTATCAATGCCAATACTTCGCTGGATCCGTATCAAACTAATTCCCGGGGAGCCGACATCAATAAATTTGCCTGGCAGGGTGGTAAATTCAAACCGGGCCGGTTGACCTCAGGAAGCCTTTCTATCAGTACCAATTTTAAAAGCAAACCAAAAGATCCCAAGAAGGAAGAACAGCAGAAAAAGCAGGTGCAGCAACGACTGAATGATCCCAACCTGGTGGCCGACCAGCAGCGTCTGCTGGAATACATGCAGCAGAACCCCGCAGAGTTTGTTGACTTTAATATTGCGTGGCAGGTAAGTTTTGGATATTCGCTTGCCTTTTTTAACCGGTTAAAACCTGATTACAGCGGGTTTGAAAATGATTTTGCATCCAACATAAATTTCAACGGTAGTTTTAATTTATCACCCAAATGGAATCTGAGCGCTACCGGTTATTATGATTTTGACACCAAAAAACTGCAGACCTTTTCGATGTCCATCAGCCGGGAAATGCATTGCTGGCAGATGTCCATCAGTATCACCCCGGTGGGACTTTACCGCTTTTTCAGTTTTTCCATCAGTCCGAAAGCCTCCGTATTGCAGGATCTGAAGATCAATAGGACAAGATCATTTCCGAATTTTTAATGATTGTTCCGGGTATAATAATCAGCCATTACATTAAAAACTTTTTCCTTCAGTTCTTCGGCTGTTAATCCGGCGGCAGGTATTGCTTCAAGAAAATGCATTTCCAGCCGTTGTGGCCATAAGAAAAAAGTCTTATTCACCGGTAATGCTTTTTTAGTATGAAAGATCAAAGCCGGTATAATAGCATTCCCGGTTGTGGTTGCCAGTTTGAATGCGCCGTTGTGAAAATTTTTCAGGGGTTCCTCCGTACGGTTACGGGTGCCTTCCGGGTAAATACACATATGGATACCTTTTTGCAGCACCTGTTTCATCTTTTCAAAACTTTCCTTCCGGCTTTTTTCACTCTTCCTATCAACAAGAACGGCCCCTTTCATATAATAAAAACCAAATAAAGGGATCTTCGAAAAACCGGATTTTGCGATGGTTTTATTGGGTCCCGGAATAAATGGAGATGAAAGCGGTACATCCATCATCGAATTATGATTGCAGGTAACGATATACGTTATACCTTTCTTAAAATGCTCTTTGCCTTTTATGGTAACGGGGCAACCTACAAGCCTCAGCCAGATATTCATCCATACCCGGGCAATGCCTATAAATATTTTCTGACCCCCGGGCTCCGGTATCAGCCAGGTGATCATGGATGGAATATAAAAGATAAGAAAAGTAACTATGAAACTCAGCATACCCCAGCATGCCCAGATCCGGCCGAAAATATTTTTGAGAACATTCATTGGCTGAAGTTAAAGTTTCCAATCTAACGGGTCAATTCCTTTGCTCATTAAATAGTGATTGGCTTTTGAAAAATGCCTGCAGCCAAAGAACCCGGCATGTGCAGAGAGGGGAGAAGGGTGGGCTGCCCGGAGGATAAGATGTTTCGATTCATCGATCAATGATTTTTTCTCCTGTGCAAATTTGCCCCAGAGCATAAATACCACATGTTCCTTCCCGGCTGATATTTTCCCGATGACCTCGTCGGTGAAGATCGCCCAGCCGATCTTAGAATGGCTCATGGGTTCACCGGCACGAACGGTCAAAGAAGCATTCAACAGGAAAACTCCCTGCTCGGCCCAATGGGTCAGGTTGCCATGACCGGGAATGGGTACGCCGGTATCATCATGTAATTCCTTAAAAATATTTACGAGCGAAGGGGGAGGTGGCACCCCGTATTGAACGGAAAAACATAAACCATGCGCCTGCCCGGGTCCGTGATAGGGATCTTGTCCAAGTATAACCACTTTCACTTTGTCAAACGGGGTTGTATTAAAGGCATTAAAGATGAGCGAACCGGGGGGATAAATTATTTTTCCCTGTGATCTTTCCGTTTTAATATGTAAAGCGATCTGCTGAAAATAGGGTTTGGCAAATTCGGGTTTCAATACATCTTTCCAGCTTGCTTCGATCTTTACATCCATCAGAATTAATTTAGGTAAAAGTAAAAAAGCGCCCCGATAAAATCAGAACGCTTTTG
>CAZQGZ010000048.1:0-19711 GCA_964592935.1 uncultured Chitinophaga sp.
TTCAGAAGACGGATTGATCACCGCCGACCTGCTCAAAAGAAACCGATATGAATTACAGGATATCCGCGGCAATAAGATCGCTATGATATTCCAGGAACCGATGACTTCGCTGAACCCGGTGCTGACCTGCGGGAGCCAGGTGATGGAAGCCATTCAACAGCATAAAAAATTTTCAACAAAAGATGCAAAAGAAAAAACCATTCATTGGTTTGAAAAAGTGAAACTGCCTGATCCGGCCAATATATACAACCGGTACCCGCACCAGCTCAGCGGCGGGCAAAAGCAACGGGTAATGATCGCCATGGCCATGTGTTGTGAACCTTCTCTTCTTATCTGTGATGAACCGACCACGGCATTGGATGTGACCGTTCAGAAAACGATCCTGCAACTGATCAGGGAATTGCAGCAGCAATCCAATATGGGCGTTATCTTCATCACGCATGACCTGGGGGTTGTTGCTGAAATTGCAGACCGCGCTGTGGTTATGTATAAAGGAGAAATCGCTGAACAAAATATGCTCGAAGAAATTTTTCTCCGTCCACAGCATCCTTACACCAAAGCATTACTGGCCTGCAGGCCCGTGAATCATGAAAGAGGAAAGCGCTTACCGGTAGTAAGCGATTTTTTTGATATGAAATCAGATGTCGGAGGTCCGAAGTCGGAAGTCGGGGTTGTGAAACCGGAAGCGGCCCCTCTGACCTCTGACCTCCGACATCCTGCTTCCGACCTCCGGCCCCAGGCATCCGTTATACTTTCTGCACAGAATCTCTCCGTATGGTTCCCCGCAAAAAAAACAATGTTTGGCAAACCACTTTCATTTATCAAAGCTGTGGATGATGTGAGTTTTGAAGTCCTGAAAGGAGAAACATTGGGACTCGTTGGCGAAAGCGGATGCGGTAAAACCACTTTAGGAAGAACCTTATTGCGCCTGATCGAACCCACATCGGGAAAAATCATGTATAATGGCATGGATCTTACTGCTATGAAAAAAGAAGAATTGCGTTCCTTGCGTAAAGAATTGCAGATTGTATTCCAGGATCCTTATTCATCGTTAAACCCCCGGTTAACGATCGGTTCAGCCATTGCCGAGCCGATGAAAGTGCATGGCATTTTACCAACCGGCAAACAACGAAAAGATAAAGTAGCTGAACTGCTGGGAAAAGTGAACCTGGATGCTGAACATGCTGACCGCTACCCGCATGAATTCAGCGGCGGCCAGCGGCAACGGATCGTTATTGCCAGGGCCCTGGCGCTGAATCCTTCTTTTATCATTTGTGATGAATCTGTCTCGGCCCTCGATGTGAGTGTGCAGGCGCAGGTATTGAATTTACTTAACAGCCTGAAAAAAGAATTTGGATTCACGGTTATCTTTATCTCGCATGACCTTTCCGTGGTCCGTTATATAAGCGACCGCATCCTGGTGATGAACAAGGGTAAAATTGAAGAAAGCGGGAATGCAGATGACATTTATTTTAACCCCCGATCGGCCTATACCAAAAACCTGGTGGCTTCCATACCAAAAGGAGTTTTGGTTTAGTCGAAATGATAACTTGAGATCGTTCTGTCATCGTCTTCATAAAATTTCCTGGCGCTGCTCCTGCGGGAGTATAATAGCTTTTTTAAAACTTTGTTCATCTGCTTTCCGGGAGGTTCATCCGTTTCAATCTTTGTATCCGTGAACCCGGTAAAATCGTAAGGCCCCGCCCGGTCTGATTCCGGCCAGCTATTTTCAATCCGGCAACAAGGCCGGTCATCTTCCATCCCGAATTGTTTCGGATCTTCCGGCACTAAACCGACCGTTGCCAGTTTCCAGGCCATGTCATCTTTTTTTTCTTTGTATTTATAAAAATAGACAAACCCTTTTTTCCCTTTGTATTCAGTTCTTATCCTGTCTAAATACACCACGGAATCCGGTTTATCATATGATTCCTTTTCCAATAAAAAACTTTTTCCCAGATCAAGATGATTATTATAGGAATCCGGGAATATTTCCATTCTCTTCATTGATTTCAGATCGCTGTAGAATTGATAACGGTAATCATCCAACCCGGCGAAATAACCCGGCAAACTGTCAGGAAACGGCTTATGATGTGCCAGGAGCAATAACATCGTACTGTATTTGAGTTGCCGGTCATTCGACTTCAGCATTTGTTGCAGCACGGTTTGTACAGCGGGACGGCTTTCCCAAAAAGGCAATAACAAGGTTGCATACAAATCAAGGTCTTCATTACCCGAATCCTGTTCATCCTCCGGTGTATAATAGGAAAAAACTTCCTTATCATTTTTGCTTTCCTCCGCTTTTTCTATCGCTTTTTTCTTTTCCGCAATGGATTGCTTTTTTAATTCCTGCTTGGCCTCGACCAGGAATTTGCTGTAATACAATTCATAATCGTTGGGTCCAACCTGGTTGCTGTCCACCATTTCCCCCAGCAATTTCATGATGCCTTTTTTGTAGTCTTCAAGGTTCAGCAGGGGAAGCAGGTCGGGTAAAATGGTTTTTGTAAGCTGCAAAGAATCGGATAATTCATCCAGGAAATAGCCGTTATGATACCGGTATCTCCGCTTGTTGCCGATCGATGACAGGACGGAATTCAGGGAATAGTCGTTCACGGGTTCAATGTTGTCCAATACCGGGGGTTCTGCATTCACGATATCCCTGAAAACAGAAAACGCGTAAGCTGTTCTGTGTTGCAATAAACTTTCCAGTGCCGCGTATTGCAGTTGAATCGTATCATCCAGGGCATAATACAATTCCTTCAGGTAATCAGATGCCGTCTTTGTATTGATATCGCCTATTTTATTGATCAGTGATTTTTTGGTTTCCAGGTATTTCTTTTCATCCCAGTTTATAACCTGAATTGCCTTTTTCAAAAGGAGCAGATCCGCTGAATCCACTTCAATATCATCCATGTATTTGACCGCCCGCCGGTGCAATACACTGTCTTTACTCAGGAAGTCGGCAAAGAAAAGGTTTGATTTTTTTTCAAACGGGTTGATCCCTTTCAGGGTGTCTGCGGGGGTGAAAGTCTCAAAGAAATTTTTTATAAAATCACCGGGTGGTGTCAGTGTATCCAATTGGGTGCAAAGGGAAAAACAGGTGCCGTCCCGGTAAAATGTTTTTGTACGGATAGCACGGCTGCTTCCGGTATCCGACACAATGGATTCCCAAACCTCCATATTGCCGGGCAGTTCCCATTTCTTTTTATACCTGTATGTGAAAGTGGTGTCTGAAAAAAAGGCATGCTCTCTTTCTTTACTGTCTTGATAGGGCGCCGAGCTGTCTTTTGTGTAATAATACCTGTTTGAACGGTAAAAGGATACAAAAATTTTTTCTCCCGTTGTATCGTTTTTGATTATTTTATTCCGGTAAGTTCCTCCTTCCAGTTGGTCATCTTCGGATTCCTCTTCCTCATCTGAACCGGGATAATAGTTGTAGCGTGGAATATCCAGTTTTATTTTCCTTTCGTACGGGTATACCGGTGTTGAAACGGAAAAATAAAGTGATGTATCTGTTTGTTGTTTCGCAGCAGGGTAGATAAATGGTTTTATTTCAAACGAATTCAGGAAATGCTGCATGGCCGGTATTTCCTGCCTGCCATGCGCGATCAGTGTATAATAATGCGGGCCCCGGATCAGGAAACGGGTAAGGAAAACAGCGCCCGATTTGTCTTTGTATTTTCCATCCAGTGACGGGTAGCCTCCATAAATGAATGAACGTTTTGAAATTTGCGTATCAATAAATTCAGATGCCATAAAACTTTCATTCATCAGGCCCAGGTCGAATGTATCCTCTTCCACGAAATGATAATTATGGATATCGGTCCGGATCACCCGGTACTGAGTGCCGGTACTTTTGTCTTCCGCATCATAGATCCAGCTTCCGTCGTTGCCGATATAGGGATCATGCGGCAGGTCTACCGCAAATCCTCCGTAGGGGGGAGTATATTTTTTCCATTTGCCGGTTGCAGGTTCATTGGCAGGCTGATGTTCCCTGAAACGTATGCTGCTGAAAAAACGCCTGGCTTCGTCCCCAAACTTCACATAATCTCCGTTACCACTCATTTTAAAAAAGATAATTTCAAAGGGAGTGATAAAAATCTGGTAGCGCTGGAGATCACCGCGCCGGGTCCGGTTGGTAATATCAAATCCTCTAAACCCGTTTTTAGTGATCGTGGTTTTTGAAATTATTTTACCCGGTACATTTTCATACAGGAGGCTATCAACCCGTTTATATACATCATCAGCTGAATGGGACCACATCCAGGCATTGGTCATGATGCGGGTAACCATATAATAACTGCCGTTTGACATATCGGCATATTGTTTTTGCAGCAGCATCCTGTCATCACCAAAACTCCCTGTCTTGTCATATTGGTAAAACTTTCCCGGGATATCCACCGTAAACAAACTGTCGTCTGCCGCTTCTGTCCGGAATGTAACTGGCACCCGGATCTTGTCGACTATATCTTTGTCCCGGCTGTCCCGTTCGCCCATTTTTACGGGACGAAGCTTATACCCTTTTTTACGGAGCAATTCAATGACACCCCGGTCACCCGGTAAATGCGCAGCTCCGACACCTACAAAAAGAATATTACCGGCACGGATTATGGAATCAATATGATGCGCCTGTATCTCATTTCTCCGGTATAAAAACTTTTCATCAAATGCGGCTGATGTGCTGTTGTATTTATTGATGGAATCAAGCAGGTCAAGATCACCGTTGCGGTAGGCCTCCTGCAGTTTTTCTCCTGAATAATCATCGGCGCCATCATAACTTCTAAGTTTTTTATTTTTTTCCTTCGCTGCATCCTTATACGCTTCCGCCATCAGTCTCATACTTTCCCCGTAATCTTCCACCCCGGTCACTCTTTTTCCCCATTTCTTACCGCATTGAAAAATATACATGTCGAGGTAAGTATCTTCTTCAAAATCGCTGGTCTCATTCCCGTAACTCCGGTATAATAAATTATTAATGGTGGCCGGGCTGCTGTATAGAGCTTTTTCAATTTTTGAATCGTATCTGAAGAACTTCAGGGTATTGATGCCCAGATATTCATCCGGGAAAACGGAACGGTAACTGCCATAATAATTGTTGGGATAGTAATTATCATCCCCGCCGGACAGGTCATATTTGCTCATATCCTCCTGCCAGGTCTCGGGATTGGTTTCCAGGGCCACTACCTGTGCATTCCGGATCGCGATATAAAATGAATCAGGAAGATGAAAAGCAAGCTTATTGCTTACATGCATGGTCCCGATAAGAAAAGAAGGTTTGGCAAGACCCTTGCCTGAAATTTCCCAAAGCAGGCTGGGATATTTTTTGTCTTTGATCTTCGGTTGCGCCTCCGACAGGAGAAAACAAAAAAGAACCGGCAGCAATAAAAGGGTTCGCTTCATAAAGGTTGGTGTGCCCGATCCGCTAATGCAGTAAGAACGGGAGGTTTTTATAAACAAATGTAAGATGCCTGCCTGCTATGAAAAGCATAAAATTATTTTGAAAACCAAAGATTTAGACTGAAACAGCCAAAGTTCACCCGGCCCGTCCATTTTGCATAATTAATTTCATTAAGGATGAGATTAAGGAAGGAAAAAGATCCTGGAAAATTTAAACGGGATTTTGCGTATGAAAAGTATACCTTTGCCCGCTTTAATTGCAGTCGTTTGACCAGACCCGGCGCCGTAAGGCCGGATTTGTCCGCTGAAGCCTAATAATATCAGCAACCTGGTATGGATTTTTTCAATGGCTAATCCGGATCATCCTTTCCTGGCATCTTGCCCGGTCCTGTCATGAGACTAATTGTAAAAAAATTAATTTACTCATGAAACTATCACAATTCAGATTCGACCTTCCCCTTAACCTGATCGCCCAAAACCCCACCAAACGCCGTGAAGATGCACGGATGATGGTCGTTCACCGCCATACCGGTGAAATGGAAAATAAACATTTCAGGGACATCATGGATTATTATGAAGACAAAGATGTATTTGTTGTCAACAACACCAAGGTATTCCCTGCCCGCATGTATGGACGCAAAGAAAAGACCGGTGCCAAGATCGAAGTATTCCTTTTGCGTGAACTGAACAAGCCTAACCGGCTCTGGGATGTTATTGTTGATCCCGCAAGAAAGATCCGCGTGGGTAACAAACTTTATTTCGGCGACCAGGAAGACCTGGTGGCGGAAGTCATTGACAATACCACCAGCCGCGGCCGTACTATCCGCTTTTTATGGGAAGGCAGCGAAGAAGACTTCAGGGCGCAGTTGGAAAAATTGGGAGAAACACCTTTGCCCAAATACATCAAACGCAAACCCGATGAAGAAGACAAGGAAAGATATCAAACCGTGTATGCCAAACACGAAGGAGCCGTGGCCGCGTCAACCGCCGGATTGCATTTCAGCAGGGAGTTGATAAAAAGACTGGAGATAAAAGGTATCCGCTTTGCAGAAGTTACTTTGCATACGGGTCTCGGTACCTTCCGTCCCATTGAAGTGGAAGACCTGAGCAAACATAAAATGGATGCCGAGTATTATCATATCGATGAAATCGCCTGTAAAATTGTGAACCGCGCCAAAGAATATGGTCACCGGATCTGTTCTATCGGAACCACAACGATGCGGGCGATGGAATCATCTTTCACCGCGCAGAAATTATTAAAACCGTCGGAAGGATGGACCAATACCTTCATTCATCCCCCTTACGATTTTAATATCGCGGATTCACTGGTGACCAACTTTCATTTGCCGAAGACCAGTTTGCTGATCATGACCTGCGCCTTTGCCGGCTATGAACTGGCGATGGAAGCATACAAAAAAGCGATCAAGGACAAATACAGGTTCTTTAGTTACGGTGATGCGTTGCTGATTATTTAGAGTTACAAATAACTAAAACATTAGTCTTTACTGGAAGAAGAAAAAGACTCAATAATCAACACTCAACATTCAAGACTCAAATGTGCACGGGAATCAAACCTGAAAATTGAAAATTGTTTGTTGACATATTTAGCCTTTGTCCCGCAATTAATACGACTGGTCTTTGGTGTTACCACTAATAGACTAATAGTACACTTATAACATATCAGCATTATAGTCTGAAAAGACGGGTTCATTTTAAAGTCTTTTCAATGAACTCACTGATCTCCCCGGCCCGGTTAAAGATCATCATATGTGAACCTTCTTTGATAATATGAGTGGGATGTATCCTCTTCATCGGAAAAATCCTGTCCTTGTCGCCATGGATATGAACAATATGCTCCGGATGCCAGTTGTTTTTCCAGTTCAATATCTGGCTGATGGCCCAATCCACGAAAACGAGATCGGCATTTTTCCGGTAATTCCGCACCATTTCTTTTTCTTCTTTGGTGGAAACCCCGAGGCGGGCATTGTCAATTTTCTCTGTGTATTTATGTAAACGGGTGGGCAATATTTTGTTCAGCTTCAGGGTGCCGGCGGCTTTCATCCAACGGGGCATTTCAACGGAAGATTTAATACTGGAAACGATGATCAGTTTATGTAAGGGCATTTGCTTGGCTATCTCGATACCCATCATTCCTCCAAAGGAAACGCCAAGTAAAACAGCCTGTTTCTCTTTGATATATTCACTCATTCTTTTCGCATACCCCCCGATCCCTTCTTTTTTATGCGGCCGGATCCATGGAATATATTTCAATTCATATCCTTTGACATGCAGGTGTGCGAAAATCTTTTCATCGGCTCCCAGGCCGCTGATACAATAAATAGGTTTTGTCATCTTTTTTTTCCGGGGAATTAAAATAAATCTTAAAAATACATAAATGAATGCATTTATTTATAATCCGAACATTCCCTTATTCAGTTGCTGCAGGATCCGGGTTTTATATTCCGCAGGAACCAATAATGAAATATTATGCGGACTGCCTCCGTATGAAACCATCCGGACCGGTATATTCAGGATAGAACCAAATAGTTTCTTGACCATCGCTTCAGTTTGAGAAATTTCATTCCCCACCACGGATATGATAACCTGGTTCTTATCTACCTCAATGGTACCGAATGGTTCCAGTTCCTTCAATATCTCTTTCAGGTGTGTGGCATGATCGATCGTCAGGGAAACGGCTACTTCTGATGTGGTGATCATATCGATCGGGGTCCGGTATTTCTCAAATACTTCAAATATTTTCCTTAGAAAACCATAGGCCAGCAGCATCCGGCTGCTCTTTATGCGGATGGCAATGATATTATCTTTGGCCGCCACGGCTTTTACACCCACGCTTCCGGCTTTTTCCGTAATCAGTGTTCCTTTGGCTTCCGGCTGCATGGTGTTCAGCAACCGCACCGGAATTTTATATTGTTGCGCCGGCCAGATGGATGCCGGGTGCAGGATCTTGGCGCCGAAATAAGCCAGCTCGGCCGCCTCTTCAAAACTCATTTGCTCAATAGGAACTGTTTTCTTTACTATCCGGGGGTCGTTATTATGCATGCCGTCGATATCCGTCCAGATCTCGCAAACAGAGGCATTGATGGCTGCAGCAATTAATGAAGCGCTGTAATCACTTCCTCCCCGTTTCAGGTTATCCACTTCCCCCTTTGCGTTGCGGCAGATATAACCCTGGGTCACGAATATTTTTTTTGACGGATGCCGCTTCAGTAATTGTGACAATTTTACTTTGATACTGCCGATCTGTGGTTCATCATCATGATCGATCGTCATAAAATCAAGAGCGGGCAGCAGCTGGTGCGCGATGTTCTGCTCCCCGAGATATACACAAAACAATTTGGTGGAAAGTAATTCACCCTGCGCCAGGATATCTTTCTGGAGTGATTCGCTGAAAGAAATTTTCAGGATGATATTGAGAAATTCAAAATGTTCGGCAATAATCTCTTTTGCCTTGTCAATAGCCTCTTTCTTCTTCACCAGGTCCTTAATAAAAGACTGGTAATGTTTTTCCAGTTTGTCAATGGTTTGCTTGGCGGCCTGTCGGTCGCCTTTGGAAATATGTTCGCCGATCTCTACCAGGGCATTGGTCGTGCCGGCCAATGCCGACAGCACAACAATCACCGGCTCCTTTTGTTTGGTCACCAATGAAACGATATGGTGCATCCTCTCAGGCTTACCCACGCTGGTGCCGCCGAATTTCATTACTTTCATACCCATATCCCCCAGAGAAAGATTATTTAAAAGCTTTTAAATTTTTGAGTTGATCAAAGATAACTGCTACAGTCATTATAATTATTATAAAAATGACAGATCAAACCTTTTAGCCAACTCTTTCAGATCAGCCACTACCAAATCCAGCAACGGGATCCCGTTTTTCATTCTTTCTGCCTCAAACTCCCTTTCCGGATCACCCGGCACCAATACTTTTTCTTCTCCCTGTATCGGTTTTGCCGAACGAAAACCTTTTATCCAATGATCCATATGTTTCTTAAAATCATCAGCAGGCCTGAAAGCATCTATCCTCATCGCTCCAAAAAAATGACCGATCCCTTTGCCCGGTTGTTGGGATGGCACAGGAACATAAGCCGGAAAAGGGGGAACCCATGGTGCATAGTTTGCCCCGCTGAGCAATGCAGAAAAAATATCCACGATGGCGCCGAGTGCATATCCTTTATGAGAACCATGTTCACGGTCTCCGCCCAATGGCAATAAAGCACCGCCGCTTTTTAATATGTTCGCATCCTGGCTGGGATTACCTTCTTTATCCTGCACCCAACCTGATGGTGTTTGCAAATTTTTTCTCTGCAAAATTTCCAACTTGCCATTGGCGGCGGTGGTGGTTGACAGATCTGCAACAAATGGCGGTTCATCCCCGGCGGGGGCCACAACACAAATAGGATTTGTTCCAAGCATTTTATCAATAGAAAAAGTTGGCGCGACCAGGGGGCTTGCATTGGTCATCGCCATCCCGATCATATCATGTTCCAAAGCCATCATGGCATGATGTGCTGCAATGCCGAAATGATTACTGTTCTGCACACTTACCCAACCGGTGCCAACCTGCTTCGCTTTTTCAATGGCGATCTGCATGGCGAATGGTGCGATCACCAATCCCAATCCGCTGTCACCATCAACCACTGCCGTGGATGGCGTTTCATGAATCACTTTGATAACCGGTGCCGCATTTACTCTTTTAACTTCCCATAAACGAACGTAACCACTCAGCCTCGCGACACCATGAGAATCTATTCCGCGAAGGTCTGCAGATAATAATGCTTTGGTGGCTGTATCGGCATGTGTATCTGTGCAACCGATCTTATGAAAAACCAACCGGGTGAAATCAAAAAGTTGCTGATAAGAAAACAGTTGTTCTGGCATAAAGCAAAGAAAAGAAAAAATTGCCGCAGAGGCGCAAAGGTGCAGGTTAATATTCTCCGTGTCTCAGCGGTTTTACTTTCAAGCAATCTCAAAAGTAAAATGGGGCACAAAGAACACCACGAATCACAAAGAACACAAAGAAATTTATCATTTATTAACAAAGCCCCGTGTCCTTTGTCTACCCTTTGTGACCGTCTTGTTCCATTAAATTTCGGTTTTTGAGATGAGTTCTACTTTAACTTCATGTTGATGGCATCCCAGTTGATCACTTTCCTCTGGAAATAACTTTCATTGCAGGCCAGGCAGGGAGCAGCAGCCCGGAAACCAAAAATAGCATCTTCCACCACCGGCTTATAATTTCTTACCGATTCAAAAAAGTTTACAAAATGATCAAACCGGTCATCATAACCGTCCGGGGAGGCATAATTGATGGCAGCAAGATCTGGCGTTTTTTTATCTGCTTCAGAAAATTTTTTATTATACCCATCCAAAATTTCTTTCTGCATTTTTACAGGGTAGGTATCCAATGCATCCCATCCGCCGATATTGGGGGCCTTTGAAAATTTATTCCGGCGGATGGTGAAATCATTCCAGCCAAAGTCGATCACACCTTCGCTGCCATAGAACTTCACTTTACCATTTTCCACTTTCTCTGCACCGCTGGCCAGGTTCACTTTCAATAGTACCTGGAAAGCCGGATGTTCTTTTGTAGCTGAATATTCCATCACACCTGTCATCACATCCGGAACATTGCGGCCGTCTTTCCAGTAACTGAGATCACCGGTTGCAAAAATCCTTGATGGACCTTTTGAATCAGTTAAAAAATGTATCCCTGATATCAGATGCACAAAAAGATCTCCCGCCACGCCGGTTCCGTATTCTTTGTAATTGCGCCACCAGAAAAATCTTTTTGGATCAAAAGGTGTTTCGGGATTTGTTTTAAAATATTTATTCCAGGCAATGGTTTGCTCCGATGCATCCAATGGCATGGTGTATTGCCAGGCTCCCAGTGCCGTATGGCGGTCAAAAGATGCTTCAATGCAATTCAATTGCCCGATCTCACCGGCCCTGTATAATTCCTTTGCCTTTGCATACGCAATACTGCTCACCCGCTGGCTGCCCACCTGAAATACCGCTTTTGTCTGCTGCTGTACTTTTATTACATCCCATCCCTGGTTCAACCGGTGCACCATTGGTTTTTCACAATACACGGCTTTCCCTTTCTTCATGGCATCGATGGAAATTTTATCATGCCATTGGTCGCTGGTGCAGATGATGATCGCATCAATATCGCTCCGGTTAATGACTTCCTCATAATTCTGCGTGGTGAAAAGTTGCTGACCGTATAATTCTTTAGCCCGTTCCAATCTTCCTTTATACAGATCACAAACGGCCATTAGCTGAACGCCCGGTATCTGCAGGATGGTCTTTGCATTCCTGGAACCCATAATACCAAAACCAATAACCGCTACATTGATCTTATCATTGGAAGCTATTTTACTTTCCCAGGGAATGGTTTGACGGGCTATTTTGTCATTCGCCAAAGATGCCAACGGCAAAGCCACCGATGCGGCGCTGAGTTGTTTGATGAATTTTCTTCTTGAATTCATACGTTTTTTTCCACTGACACTCAGAAACACAGAATTCAGTGCTTCAGTGCTTCAGTGGCGTATTTATTTTAACTTCTTAATTTCCGAATGATAGAATTCTATATTCCTCCGCATATCCTCCATATTATTATCCTCATTAGCTTCGTATTCCAATGAAATGACTCCTTTAAAATTTTGCCGCTTCAGTTCTATCAGCACACCCGGGAGATTCGCAGCGCCTTTTCCAAATAACGTATCATTTGTTTTAACATCATCAAACCTCACGACATCTTTGAAATGCATGCCCCAAAGCCTGCCTTCCATTTTTTGCAAACCTTCCACTGAATTCACCCCGTTTCTTGTCCAGTGTGCCACATCAGGCCAGGCTACAATATTCATTCTTCCCTGCATGGCCTTTAAAATAGAATCGGGATGCCAATAATGACTCGCAGGTTTGGGATGGCAATGTATACCCACTTTTACTTTATACTTCCCTGAAAGCTGGTTGAACCAATCAAGATCTTCCCATTCAGGTTCGGCTGTCATCACGGGTATCTGCATGTCTTTGCAAAAAGCAAAATATTTTTCAAGATCATCTTTTTTATAATACCCTTTATCCACAACGCCATATGCAAGGATCTTAATTCCTTTTTCTTTCAATAGCTTCCGGAGTTTTTTTCTTTCAGAGAGGCTCAGGTTATAACTGAAAGGGCCATGATAACCCTCACCAACCTGCTGACCCGGATAGGCTTCAATATACCGGAAGCCGAGTTGTTTTGCCTTATCCAATGCATCCAGGAAATTCGATTTATGAAATGTCCACATCTGTACAGATAGCTTCCAGTCCTGTTGAGCGCTCATAGAAAAGACGATAAATAAAAAGTAAAAAAATAAAAATTGTTTTTTCATATTTTTAAAATTCACTGTAAACAAATCCTGTTTTACCGTTTATGTCCATCGGGAGATTTCTGCTGCCGAAAAGTAAGATAGATTTGTCTAATAAAATACACAACTCTCTTCTGGTTATATTTCTCTCTGCAGTATAGTCAGACAATCCGCAATCCCTCCAATACTGTTCATATTCACTCATTCCAATTAATTTTCTGAATCGATCTTTTTTAAAATAATGTGCAAAGCGCTGCAATGTATTAATACAATTTGAGATTTTTACTTCAGGACCCAATACCCTGATTGTTTTAAGATGATTATAGGCATATACACGGATGCCACGACTAAACTCATTTGCATCCACCAGACTATCCGGATAAAAATACATCTTATTCTCCCAGCCTCCTGATTGGCCAACGCCTTTTAATATACCTGTCAACCCAACCCGTTGTACCGCTTCCCAGGCCGGGTCATCCGGCCTGACATCTGCAAAAGGCATTAAATAACATTTTGCCTTTAATAATTCTTCCTGGACTGATCGTACGGGAACATCTCTTACTCTCTTTTTCTCTTTTATACTCTTAGCTGCCAATATTCCCGCTGCCTGCCCGGTCAATAACACAACCGGCTGCAATCTGGTTGTACCATTGACAATATTGGTAACCGAAATTCCCTTTTCACAAACGATCAATCCTTCCATTTCCCCCGGGATCAAACAACCCATCGGGATATTGTAAGCGGGTATTTCCGGAAATTTGATCTCCGGCACTTTGCCCGGGTATTGCGCATGATGATGATCAACCGGGTAATCACCCACGGCAATACCGGTTCGGTATAATGTGTGATCATAGGGATTTTTAATATGATTTATATTCATCCGAACCACACCCCTCACTCTTCTTCCTTCCCGGTTATATGGTATCAACGCAAGCCCGCCATCCAGTTCATCATCAGCCAAACCGATATTTTTCATCCCCAATTGTGTTTGCAAAAAATAAATGAACCCCAGCGTATGTTGCTTTGCCAGCTCATATCCCGTAACCCGTAACCCGTAACTGCTTTCAACCACATTCAGATAATAATCATTTCCATGAGCCGGCCAGTTGAGCATGTATTTTCCATTGGGCAATTTGCCGTAGTTCAATACTTTTTTTACATCATAGATATAGGATTTTCCGTTGCAGGGTGCCTCCGACGTGCTGCAGAAATATTTTGTAGAATCAAAATCAGCAGGCCTTGGAATGGTTTTATCAGTCCCGGGCCCATAATCTTTTAAAACGGCTGCCCAGGTCAGGTCCTGAATAATATTATTTTTTTGCCTCGCTTCTTTTTCACCCGTTGCCAGGGAATCATCCATACCCAGGTCATATTCCGCGCCGGCAGCAGCAAAGACATCACCCAATTCGGTTCCGTCAATAACCACTTTGGCTTTTATCCGAAATTCCTCCGCAAGGAAATTATTACGAAATATCGCACCGGTCACTTTATCGCCATCCTTCTGGACCCTTTCAAACTCATATCCAAAAAATACCTGCAGGTTTTTTTCATTGGCCGCCCATACTTTGAATATACTGTCACCCGCATGCGGTTCGAAGCAGGTGTTGCTTACCCATCCGCTGTTCAGTTTATTTCTGCCATAATGTTTGTACAATGCCTGTCTCAGTTCTTCCCACATCCCGGAAGGAAACTGATCATTCCCGTCGGTGCAACTCACACCGGCTGCAGTCAGCATGCCACCCAACATGGTTGTTGGTTCGATCAGAATCGTACTTACTCCCATCCTTGCCGATTGAATGGCAGCGGCCGTTCCGCCAACACCGCCACCGATAACCAACACATCCGTTTCAGTTTTTTTTGTTTTTGGCTGGGCTGATAGCAACAAAGGAAATAAACCGATGAAAAAAAATAATTCCCGTTTCATGTCGTCAAGATACATGAAACCTTGCTGAAAATAAAAATGCTCCCGGTTGTGCAGGAGCATTCATTCGCTTAACCACCCGTTGTTTAAAAGGGAAGATCATCCACCGGCTCTGTGATATCACCCGGCGAAGGGATATTGCTGTTTGAAGCAGAAGCGGCTGCAGCCGTGTTCGGTTGATAAGAACCGCCAACAGAACTGTCTTTTTTCCCGCCGAGTAATTGAATATCCCTTACCCGGAGAGAAAGTGATGAACCCGGGGTCCCGTCATTACGCTGAAAAGAACGGGCCTCAGGCTGACCTTCAACAAACACCAATTGTCCTTTAAGAAGATAGGGTGCAATAGCCGTACGGTCGGTCCAGTAGGCGCAATCCACCCAGGTAGTTTTTTCCTGTTGTACGCCCTGGCTGTCTTTGTACTTCTCGGTATGTGCCATGGTGAAGTTGATCACATTTTTGCCATTCACTGTGTTGACCACGCAGTCCTTGCCGAGGTTTCCGATTACTTGCATTTTAATCATAGTGCTCAAATTTTAAATTAACATAAATAAGAAGCGGCAAGTTAGCATTATTCACGCGTCTTACGATGTGTGCGTATGATGACTGACTGTTACTGTTACAGGTTTGTGAATAACTTGTGCTTCCCTGCCGCTTCCATTTCTGATGGACCAGCAAGATGCATCAAATATGAAGTTCATTCCAAGGGAAAAACCACAGAATTTTCTGTTTTTTTAACGGATGATTTTCCGTTTTTATACAACAGGTGCTGAATGCTGCCATTTCTTATACAGCAGGTATCCTTTCAGAACAAAACCCATAAAGAAAAAGGAGGTAGTCTTGCGCCACCTCCTTTACTTATAGACAGTAATATTCCTGTCATCGGATTATTAACAGTTTTTGGGTTCGGTGATAGGATGCATTATAGATGGTCACATCATAAACCCCGCTTGGCAGATGATTCAGATCTATCACCTGGTCAATTCCATTCCAGGTGAATTCCTTCGTATATATCTGTTGCGTAAGTACGTTCGTGATCTGCATGTTGTATTTCCCGTAAGGTCCGAATTTCACCAGGACCTTAATGATGCCCGTTGTCGGATTCGGATAGAATATCTCATCGGGGCAGGGTGATTCAAAAACAGTCAGGCATTTGTAAATACTTCTTCCGCAGGAATTATTGGTATATACACAAATATCACCGGTAACAAAATCGTCATCGAATTTCACTTTGATGGATGTTGTTCCCTGGCCCTCTAAAATAGTTACCCTCGATGGAACTTTCCATGTATATGAAATGGCGCCGGGCACCGGGGCGATCGAATACACCTGGTTTTCCAGCCTGCAATCACCAATGGTTGCTCCGGTAATGTTACCCGGTATCGCAGTAGTTCCCTGTAAAGCAAGGCTGCTTGATGCCTGGCTCAATGCGCAGGCATTGGATGGAAGGACAGAAATGCTGCCGTCAATGAATGAATTACTGAAAGACACCGTAATCGAAGTTGTACCCTGCCCGCTTATAAGAGTAACACCGGCAGGAACGGTCCATGTATACGTGGTTGCCGAAACAACAGGAGCGATTGAATAAACAACTCCGGTCAACGTGCAAAGACCGCTTATGGGTCCTGTTATCGGTCCCGGGTTCTGCGGAATTGCCGACACAGCCAATTGCCTGGGGTTATTGGCCGGGTTCTGCCCGCAAATATTAAATGCAGATACCGTGATCAATCCGGTATTAAAGGAAGTACCATAATTAACCGTTATGGATGTCCCGCTTTGCGGGCCAATGATCGTGGCCCCGGAAGGAACGGTCCAGATATAAAAATCTGCATTGGGTACCGGTGCAATAGAATAAACATTGCCGGTAGAATTACATAAGTTAGTTACCGGGCCCGATATAGGACCGGGCTGGGCAGGGACTCCATTGACAACTGTTGTGGTGGCATTGGCTGTACCGGTACATCCGCTCGCATTGGTAACAGTAACAGTGAAAGTACCCGCCGTATTAACTGAAATTGATTGCGTGGTTGCACCACCCGGAGACCATAAATAACTGGTAAACCCGCCTCCTGCATTCAATATGGTAGAACTTCCTGCACAGAATGTCAATAAACCGGATATGGATGGCGATGGAGCAGGTGATTGTGTGACCGTTTTGCTGGCACTTCCTTTACATCCATTGGCATCTGTAACTGTAACGGTATAAGTTCCCGGTGTAGTTACAATAATGGATGCTGTAATTGCACCTCCGGGCGACCATAGATAACTGGTATATCCCGCATTGGCCGTAAGTGTTACATTGCCTCCCGGGCAGAACGATGTATTACCCGATATGACCGGCACCGGTAGCGGGAACAAGGTTGTAGTTACCGTGGGCGAAGTTCCCGAACATCCCGCTGCATTTGTTACTGTGACAGAGAAACTGCCGGCCGAAAATACTTTCAATGTTTGACTGGTTCCCACAACAACACTGCCATTCAGTAACCAGGTATAGGAGGTATATCCAGCTCCTGCATTCAATGTAGTGGAATCGCCAGCACAGAATTGAAGGTTACCGGTGATAACCGGTGTTGGGGCAGGTAATGTACTTGTTATGGCCGTTGTTGAATCCGGGCATCCCAAAGAATCCACGATCACTTTGATCAGACCCGGTACCGTTACCACACAGGTCTGAGAAGTACTGATCACAACCCCAACGGCATTTTTCCATATGTAAGAAATATAACCCGGGCCTGCATTTAATGTGGTTGAACTGCCCGCACAAAATTGTAATGCCCCTGAAATTACCGGGTGAGGTGGCGGTGTAATTGTAACGGTTTTACTTACACTTCCTTTACATCCGTTGGCTGCTGTAACAGTGACTGTATAGGTATCGGGAATTGTCGCAACAAAAACCTGGCTATTTCCAACTACGGTACCGACTCCATTTTTCCAGACATATGCAATATAGCCTCCGCTAGCAGTAAGCGTTACACTTCCACCGGTGCAGAATGCTGAATTACCGGCAATAGTGGGAGGTGTAAACGGATATAGCGTGGTGTTGACAGGCGGAGAAGTTCCGGCACAACCGGATGCATTGGTTACAGTGACGGTAAAACTTCCGGCAGAATATACATTGACCGTACTGTCTGTACCGATCAATGCACCCACTCCATTCCTCCATTGGTAGGTGACATAACCCGGACCAGCATGCAAGGTGGTTGAATCTCCACCCGGACAGAATACAAAACTTCCGGTGATAACCGGGGATGGAACGGGAGAAAGACTGATTATTTTATTTGCGGTACCCTCGCATCCGTTTGCAGCGGTCGCAATGACAGTATAGGTACCCGGTGAACTCACCGTTATGGATTGTGTATTTTGATTACCCGGCAACCATCTGTATGCACTGTACCCTGCACTGGCTGTAAGTGTCACATTACCTCCGGGACAGAATGAAGAATTACCGGAAATGGTTGGTGGTGTATATGGAAGGATGGAGGTAGTAACAGTCGGAGAAGTTCCGAAACAACCCGTAGCGTTTGATACTTTAACGAAAAAGTTATCAGCGGTAAGTACATTGATCGTTCTGCCGGTTCCAACAATTGCATTGGCACCATTTCTCCATTCGTAAGAGGAGAAAGCTCCTGCATCCAATGTGGTTGAATCACCCGCACAGAATTGTAATGTGCCCGTTATAACCGGGACCGGCGCGGTTGCACCGGAAACATATACGGTTGCAGAATCCCTGCATCCCACCGAATCAAGAATGACTTTGACCAACCCGGCAGTACCCACAACGCAGGTACGTGATGTGCTCAATGTAGTTCCTCCCGCATCTTTCCATAAATAAGCTGCATAACCCGGGCCTGCATCCAATGTAGTTGTCAATGAAGGACAAAAGAACAGGTTACCGGTAATGCGTACCGTTGGTTTGGGATTTACAGTAACTGCAACTGTATTGGAGTTTAACACGCCGCATCCTACATTATTGGTTAAACTATAATTCCCGGTCACTTTTACCTTGATACTGTCCGCAGTAGATCCGTTACTCCATGTATTACCTCCATGCATACTCGATTTTAACCAGATACTGTCACCGGAACATAAATTGATCGGCCCTGCGGGTGTAATAGTAACAGATGCCGGCATGGATGCAACCAGTACACTATCCGATGAAACAGGGCATCCTGTAGCCGTAGTTACTTCCACTTTATAACTTCCGATTGCATTGACCACGATGGACTGAGTATTGGATGGTCCCACGATACCTGGTCCTGTCCATAAATAATTTGAATAAGTGGCGGGCACAGTTGCTTGTCCAATGGCTACTGCATCGATGGCATTATAACCCGGAATTTTCCCGGAATTCAGGGAGATCTTTATTTCTGAAACGGGGTTGGGTGTAACCGGGAAGGAAACATGGTATTTCCTGGCCACATTGGGAAGCGTTGTATCGGGTATACGTGTAAAGACTGTATCAAAGTTCAGCGTGACGGAATTCTTTACCCATACCGTATCTACCGCACCGGGATTGGCTGTTTCATAGATATCAACAAAATTGATCGGGGCGGGATTGGGAAACCTCAAATTCAGGTATTCATGCTTGTTAGGACGGGTGCTGTCAGGCTCGGCACTCAGCCAGCCACCTGCAACGGTACCGGTTGCCGGGAAAACGTCAGGAGTTCCCAGCGCCTGGATGGCCCGGTAACTTACACTTGCATTCTGGCTGCTGAAACTGATCACGCTGTCGGCAAATCGTTGATCTATACTTCCTGCTCTCAATGTTCTTGTTCCGCCTGCACATAAATAAATTTTACCATCAATAACACTATCAATATATGGCTGGGGTGATGAAGGAATTATTTCAGCCCTGATCATCAATCTTCCGAACCCGGAAGAATCAACCAGGCCTGTTCCGTCCAGGTTCGCTTTATAAAAAGCCCCTGCACGGTTCACTGAATTTTCCCACTGGGCCCCCACGGGCCGGTAAGCTGTTGCAGAAGCCTGCTGGGCAAGCCCGATATAGAAATCTTCATTTTGGAATGCA
>CAZQGZ010000049.1:0-19547 GCA_964592935.1 uncultured Chitinophaga sp.
GTTGCAGGGTTTGATTCATGTACCCGGCTTCAACAGAAATTTTTTTATTCAGCTTATAACCGAGCAGCAAGAATATGCGGTTCTGGTCAAAGATATTTACACCTAAATTTTTCCCGGCGCCGATAAAAATTTCATCGGCGGCTGCGCCATAGAGTTGTTTATCTCCCTTTGAATAAAAAGGATATTGTGTGCGGAACTGGTAACGGAAGCGGTGCAGGAAAAACCAGTCTTCAATTTCCCGGTTGCCGGCAGAGCCCACTTTTACACGGCCCAGCCACCTTTGTTCAATACGAAAGCGGTGAGTGAATAAAAATTTATTTACTGGCTGACGGAAACTGATTTGTTCATACAAACGGTGTTCAGGAAATGTACCATTATTGGCAATCGGGTAATCGCCGTAAGAAAAAGTTTCAACCCATCCGTAACCCAGATGTGCTGTTAAATTATCGTTCAGTTTGTAATTAGCGCCGATGCGTAATAAACTCTGCTGCCAGTTTTTAAATCCCTTCGTTCTTCGCCATTGATATTCTAAATGCAGGGACCATTTTTTGTTTAGCAAAATGGTGTTGAAGGTCTGCATCCAGTTAATATTATTAAAGTCATTTACCCTGTCATTCTGGGCTGGCAGATCCAGGTTGTAAATAAGAAAACCAAACAGGAATATTTTTTTCATAGTAAAAAATAAAAGAACCGTCCCGGGGAACCGGGACGGCGTTTCTAAAATAACCCTGTTTTATGACAGGGATGCATCACTAACCAACTGATTCATATTTTTTTTAATTTTTATTGTATCCTCATAAAATTCCACCACGCCGGTTTCAACATTATACATGGCTCCGCAGATTCCTGCTTCTCCACTCTCAATCATCTCATGCAGGATATAGCTGCGCTCCATAATGGCATCCACAGTTCTGCGAACATTGATAGTTGCTACATTTTCCACGAATTCACTGTTCGTTGAATTACGTTCCTTTTTTGTTGAAGTTTCATCATCAACAGCCGGACGGAGTTTGGAAAGCAGGGCAGTAAGATTGCCCATCTCAACATGGTCACAGGCGCCTTTTACAGCTCCGCATTTGGTGTGGCCTAATACAACAATCAGTTTTGAACCGGCAACCTTGCAGGCAAACTCCATACTGCCCAGTATATCTTCATTGGCAATATTGCCGGCAATACGAACGCTGAAGATATCACCAAGGCCCTGGTCAAATATCAGTTCCGCAGAAGTGCGGCTGTCAATACAGCTGAGCACTACGGCAAAAGGCCACTGACCGTCCCTCGTTTCATTAACCTGCTGCAACAAGTTGCGGTTATATTTCAAATTGTTCACAAAACGCTGGTTGCCTTCCTTCAGGACCTGTAAAGCTGTTTGCGGGGTAATATTTGACTGCGATTCTTTGTTATGTGTTCTCATTTTTTTACAATTTAAAATTTATTAATTAGTGATAACAGGATTACCTTTTACCGGCTTTCCTACAATTACCGAGTGATAACGCGGGATATACTCTTTAATGGATTGTACATTATCTGTATTGACAATATTGTATTTGTCTTTAAACCCCACTGTTTTGCAAATAATATTCCGTTGCCCTGCCTGTACCTCTTGAAAATCCCGGATCAGTTCCAGCACATCATAATCAATATACTGGCTATCGTATGCATCAATGATAACGGTGCTGTTGGCCGGCAAATGTTCCAGTGTAAGTTTTATACTGGCTTTGTTCAGAAATGAAACTTCTTCCGATAAATGTATCAGGATCATTTCACCTTCATGATGCTTTTCTTTATGGAAATAATACGAGTTTTTGTAATTACCATATAACAATGCCAGAATGCTTACCATCAAACCTATTCCCACACCTGTGAGAAGATCCGTAAACACAATGGCGATAACGGTTACTACAAACGGAACCCACTGGTATTTGCCGATCGCAAACATCTTTTTAAATAATGCAACATTACAAAGTTTATATCCCGTCATCAGCAGGATTGCTGCCAGCGCCGCCAGCGGAATCTTGTTCAGGATAACCGGGATCAGGGACACACATATGAGCAGCAAAAAACCATGAATAATAGTTGACATTTTTGATTTTGCCTGTGCATTTACATTCGCCGAGCTTCTTACGATCACGCTGGTAATGGGAAGACCGCCAATCATACCCGAAGCCATATTGCCCACACCCTGGGCAATCAACTCCCGGTTGGTTGATGTGGTCCTTTTTTCGGGATCCAGTTTATCGACCGCTTCAATACACAAAAGGGATTCAATAGAAGCTACCGCGGCAATGGTCAGCGCCACAATATAAACGTCCTTATTACCAAGCTGTGAAAAATCAGGCAGGGTGAAGAATCCGAGAAACTCATTAAAACTGCCGGCCACAGGCACATTCACCAGGTGATTTACTTTGTCTGTGTTGCTTACCGACAATGAACTTCCCGATTTCAGCAGCCATTCATTCAATACAACTGCTACAACTACGGCGACAAGGCCGCCGGGAAGCAGTTTCAGTTTTTTCTTAAAGAAAGGCCGTTCCCAGATAATCAGGATTGCCAGGGAGATTAAACAAATCATGGTTGCTCCCATATCGATTTTGCTGATGGAGTTGATCAATCCTGAAAAAGTATTTTCACCATCCGTCTGCAGAAAACTAAAATCGCCTTCGGCATCTTTATCATATCCAAATGCATGGGGTATCTGCTTCATGATGATGATAACACCAATCGCAGTCAGCATGCCCTTGATAACGCTGGATGGAAAATAATTGGCAATGGCCCCGGCTTTTACTATACCAAGTACAATCTGAACAGCGCCGGCAATGAGTACGGCCAGTAAAAATGTTTCAAATGCGCCGAGTTGATTAATAGATGCAAGCACAACAGCCGCCAGGCCGGCAGCCGGTCCGCTTACACTCAGGTGCGAATTGCTCATAAAACCAATCACAATACCCCCGATAATACCGGAAATCATTCCGGAGAAAAAAGGAGCGCCGGATGCAAGCGCTATGCCCAGGCAGAGTGGCAACGCCACGAGAAATACAACCACACCCGCAGGCAGGTCGCTCTTAAAATGAGCGAACAAATTTTTGTTCATAAAAGAGTTATTTTAGAAATGAGTTGAAAAGACAAATGTCCTGATGCAGGCAACAGAACTTGAGATCAAAAAAAATCAGATGAAATCAGGTGTGTCCGGGGGAATTTCCGGCAGGGAGAGATAGGTTGCGTTTTTATAATATATATGGCTCAGAACATGGATAGTTTGCACATCTTTTATACACCCGGAAAGTATGTTTTGCTGAAATGATTTATCCTTCAATTCTTCATCGCCCGTCTCCCCTTTTTTACTTTCTTCTTTGCCATCTTTTTCTGCCTGCACAACAGACGTTTCTGCTTTTATCCATATTCCTGTAACCGCTTCAGCCGATACAGCCACCAGGATAAAAAAAACGAATATTTTCAGCAGTTTGATTTTCACGATGGCAAATATAGAGGGCCCTTTTAGATATTTTTAACCAAATCTGTAAAAGAAATGTCAAATGTAGTAACAAATCGAACGGTGCATTGTTCGGACAAAACGTATTTTTACAGAGAATTCATTCCCGATCAATGAAATCATACCAAAAATTACTGGAAAACAACCGGAATTGGGCATCAGAAAGAATAAAATCTGAACCCCTTTTTTTTGACAACCTCTTACACCTGCAAACCCCCGAATTTCTTTGGATCGGTTGCAGCGACAGCCGGGTTCCCGCCAATGAAATTACCGGCACTCAGCCTGGTGAAATTTTCGTGCACCGCAATGTGGCCAACCTTGTTATCAATACCGATGTGAATGTGCTGAGTGTACTGGATTTTGCCGTTAACCATTTAAAAATTAAACATGTGATCATCTGCGGTCATTATGGTTGCGGCGGTATTAAAGCAGCTATTACAAAAACTGATTTCAAACCGGTTCTCAATATGTGGTTGCGGAACATCAAAGATGTGTACCGCCTGCACCGGGAAGAACTGGACAGCATCGCCGAAGAAGAAAAACGCTGTGACCGCCTGACTGAATTGAATGTAAAAGAACAGATACTGAACCTGGCCAAGACTTCCATTATACAGCGGGCCTGGAAAAACGAACAACGGCCGGATCTGCATGGCTGGGTGTACGGGTTAAACGATGGTATCATCAAACCCGTATTTGAAATGAAAGCCGGAATGGCAATCGATCCGTTGTACCAGTTTGACGATCTCTGAAATAATGTGAAAAGGAGATCTGCCTTTTCACCCGGTCTGATTTCAGATTCCTCCCGTTTTCACATTTCCACATTAACTTTACCGGATGTCCGTCGAAGTAAAAAACCTGCTGAAAGTATACGGCGATCAAAAAGCAGTCAACAATATCTCATTCAAAATTGACAAAGGCGAGATCGTTGGTTTTCTCGGCCCCAACGGTGCCGGCAAATCCACCACGATGAAAATGATCACCGGTTACCTGCAACCCACAAGCGGCGATGCTTTTGTTGGCGGAATCAATGTGAAAGATGAACCGCTGGAAATAAAAAAGAAGATCGGATACCTGCCGGAAGCCAATGCACTGTATTATGATATGTATGTAAAAGAATTCCTGGCTTTTATTGCGGAGGTTCATAAAATCCAAAACCCAAAATCAAAAATCCAAAATGTCATCGATACGGTTGGGTTACAGGTTGAGGCAAAGAAAAAAATAGGACAGTTATCCAAAGGATATAAACAAAGAGTCGGGCTTGCGGCTGCATTGATCCATGACCCGGAAGTGCTGATACTGGATGAACCTACATCCGGGCTCGACCCCAACCAGATCATTGAAATAAGAGATGTGATCAAAAAACAGGGGCAAAACAAAACGGTTCTTTTTTCCTCTCATATTTTACAGGAAGTGGAAGCCATGTGCGAACGGGTGATCATTATAAATAAAGGAGAAATCGTTGCCGATGACAAATTGAAAAACCTGCTGATAACCGGTGAACAACAAATAACGGTTCAAGTTGAGTTTAAAGAGACCGTAGAGGTCGATTGGCTTAAAAACCTGGAAAATGTCATTTATGTAAATATGACTCAGCAATCAACATTCAATATTCAATGTTCAAATGCAGAGCGGGTGAAAAAACAGATCCTTCAACTGGCCATTGAAAAAAATCTCAATATTATTTCTTTGCAGAGTGAAGGGCAGCGGCTGGAAGATATATTCAGAAGTTTGACCCTGCCTGTCAGCTGATCACCTGATCAGCGTAATAGTTCCCTTTTCCGTTACTTTCTTATTGCCGGCATCGTAATACTCCACGATCCAGACATATACCCCGGGACTTTGATCCACACCCTGGAATTTTCCATTCCATTTTTTATTGTACGTGGATGTTCTGAAGAGCAGGTTGCCCCATCGGTTAAACACCGAGAAACTGATCAGCCCCTTCATCCCGATGAGATAAGGCTGCACTTCATCGTTCAACCCATCACCATTAGGCGTAAACGCAGTGGGCAGGTAGAAACCCGGCTTCTTCATGACCAGTACCTGCATTGTATCGGTGGTGACACAGGTATGAATATCGCTGATATCAATATAATATTTTACATCATCCACTGCAAAAAACTCCGTGTAACGGGTATCATACCTGTTCAACGAAATTTGCGGCCGCCAGCTATAAATAGATCCGATGCTGTCACGTACATGAAGGAATTCCTTACTTCCCTGTGGCACCAGTACCGGCTTATAGGTAATACCCGGCTTCTGCACATTCACTTGTACTTTTTTGATCATGGTGTCGGGGTCATTTTCGCAACCCAATGCAGTCAGAATTAATGATACATCCACCTTCCCGGGTGTGTTATATAAGATGGGTGGCGGATCTTTTAATCCCCAACCGGGTCCGCCGTTATTAAAGTTCCAGTTGTATTTTACCAGGACCGAACCACGCTCATTGCTCAGGTTATAAAAATAGGAAGGCCGGTTGGTGCAGACAGAATCCCACCTGAAGCCGGCTTTACCATTGGGTAATACATGCACGGTCGTATAGCCGGTGCTGTCAACGCAACCAAATGAACTGGTGGCAATAAGTTTTACAGTATAATCACCGATAGTTAAAAATGTTTTGACAGCATCCGTAATTGTTTGCGTGGATCTGTCGCTGAACTTCCACAAATAACTCATCGTTGAACCATCGCTTACCGTGGATCCGTTGGTAAATACAAAAGAATGTTTGGTGATACAACCCGTATCGCTGCTGGCCGTGAAGGATGCAACGGGTATGGCATGTATGTTGAATACAACAGAAGATGTTGAATCCGTGCAACCGGATTGCCGGATCTCCGCCCAGTAATTCCCGGTGACCAGGGGTTGAAAACTGAACGCAGTGGCTCCCGGTACCGGGCTGGTTCCGTCGTACCATTGCACAGAAGAGACAACATTGTTCACCGATAAGATACCACCCGCCGGATCCCCGTTGCAAAAATCATTTTTACCATTCAATGAAATAGTTGTATCCACTACACGCCCCGTGATATACGTGGTATCATATGTATTACAACCGGACAAGGGATCTGTTGTATGCACAATAAACTCGGTAGTGGTGGTTCCTATCGCCCATGCAACCGGATCACCGATCGTGGGGTCACTTAACTGGTTTGCCGGTGTCCATGCATACGTATAGGCCGGGTTCGAGGGAGCTCCGAGTTGTATGGTTTGATTATTGGTACAAATACTGGCATCAGGTCCTGCAACAGAAACGGGCAGTGGATTTACAGTAAATGCAATAGTTGCCGTGGAATCGGTGCAACCCAATTCCTGAACCTGGGCCCAGTAATTTCCGGTAGCTGTAGGTTGATAGGTAAACCCGGTGGCTCCGGGTATCGGATTATTTCCATTATACCATTGCACAGCAGCAAGTGTATTATGTACGGATAATGTTCCTGCAGAAGGATCACCGGCACAATAGATCGTACTGCCATTTAGAATGATGGCTGTATCCACCTGCCGCATCGTTATATAAGTTGTATCATACGCAATACAGCCGGTAAGGATATCGGTTGTTTTTACAATGAACTCCTCCGGGTTGGTTGTAATGGTCCATGCAAACGGATCGGCAGCAGTCGGATTAGATACCTGTCCTGCTGGTGTCCAGGCATACGTGTATATCGGGTTTGGAGGCGCTCCGATCTGTACCTGTTGACTTGAACAAATGTCCTGATCAGGACCTGCATTGGCATTAGGTCTTGCACCGACAACAACTGTTGCATACAAAGTATCCACGCATCCGAACCCGGGGTAGGGATCAATGATCACCGGGAAAATGGAACCAACCATCGGTGGCGGATTCAGGTATAAAGTTTGGGTGGTAGCAATGATGGTTGAAAAAGTCATGTCAGAATACCACCGGTAACCCTGGAAACCAAAAGGTGCCGTCAGTGTAATGGATGTATCTCCCGGGCAAATATTGTTACCGGAGATTGCACCGTTGCACAGGCTGCCAACATCCACATACGCATAACCGGCATGGCCATTCTGCAAACAATCCATGGTAATGAATTCAAGCATGATCGTTTTACCGATATAAGCATTTAAGTTAATGCTAACCGGTGTCCAGTCCTTGTATAATACCAATGCATTTGAATTACCCGGGATCGGTGAGGTCTGGAAACCGCCGGGTGTGGTTTGTTGAATGAAATCAAAATTTACACAGGGTAAAGGATTATTGGTACTCATGTCAATAATCCGCGCTTTAAACCTCGGCTGATTTGCAGGGATATGCCCGGGCGCTTCAATCACAACAGCATAATAAAACAACATGGAAAAAACGGTAAGGGTAGACGGAATTGTATAGGTATAAGAAATACTTTCTGCCTGCGTTCCGGGAGTATGATTTCCCAGCTTCACACTGTAATCACTTCCATTGGGACATATTTCAGGGAAAAATCCATAGGGATCTGTACCTGCGGTAAGACGGTTAATGATGGTATGACGTCCCGGTATAGGTGGGGTGATTGGTAAAGGAAAAGAGGTTGCGCTTCCGGCCCGGCACTCCCAGCCCGAAAAATCACCCAATTCAAAATCGAGATTGGAGGGACAAAAGCCGGGCTGTGCATTTGATCCGGTAAAAAAAATACCGGTCAAAAAATATAAAAAGATGTACCTGGTAAAATTTCGCCGCATGTCCTGACAAATTCAGACCAAACTTATTCAAAAAAACCGTAACATCAGGATATTTATTAAGGAAAGTAAGGGCCGTTTACACCGATTCGGTTTTAAGTTGTTATAAATCAGGAATAGCCAAAAAAAATCCTATTAAACTCCCTAACCCGGGTTGAAGCATCAGCCCGGAAATAACTGATACAAAAGATCCCGGCAACGTTTAAAAAAAAATTGAATCCTGTAAATATTATTATTAATTTTAATACTGGATCTTAAGGATTTCTTCTCTTAGTGACAGGCCATCCCCTCTCTCTTCCGGCATATCCTAAGTCCTCTAACCTTTAATATCCTTTAATCCGGTTTTCATTAAGATTGGATTTGTTTTCAAACATCGTCTTCATTTTATTATCCGTAACGGATGAAACATTTTCCGGAACAGTAGCCAGCGAATATGTATGTATGGGTGTATTGTTATCCATCTAATCTTCTTGCAGAAAAAAATCTGCAAAGGATAACATCCGGGGAAAATGCAGAAAACCCCGGTCAGCATGAACAGGATTCATGCCGGCCAAACAGAGTAAGCGCCCGGTAGCCGAAAAGGGATCAGAGTAGGCGAAATACTGTTGAGCATGAAAAAAATCATTTTTCCCCCGGTTGTAACAGCCATCATGCTGTTGCTGTTCACTTCAATAAGACTCCATGCACAGGTCCGGATTCCCACATTATACGTTACCGGTACCGTATCGTCTGATGAAAAAATGCTGGTTACCGTTCGTGATACAAAATATATTGAAGGAAAGGTAGTCAGTGAAACATATAAGGTCAGTACTGATATTAACGGGAAAAAAACAGAGGTGAATACCGACCGGGAAGGCCATGCACTTCTTGATTTTTCCAAGATCGCCACCGGCCTGATTAATCCAACTGAGGTGGTCATTAAATCGTTTGACAAAAAAGGTAACCTGGTTAACAGTGCAAAAACGATGGTTTACCCCTGGAATACACAGATAAAAAAAGCACCGGTTTTAGACAAACTGCCGGCCAATCTTTCCAATGGGGAGGCTTTAACCATTCATGGACAACATTTAGGCGCCGGTACAAAATTTTATTGCGGTGACCAGGTACAGGAAACGCTGGCTTCCTCGGATAAAGAAATGATTGTATTCCCCAGAAGCCAAACGGGGGAACAATCTGTATATGTTACAACTCCAAACGGGGTCAGCCAAAGCCAAAAGGTTAATATCTATACGCTTGGCATTGAATTGACCAAAAGTTCAATTACGCCGCTCGAAAACGTACAGGCCATGGTGCATTTTGAAAGCATACCAGTGGGGACGAAACTGATCTTTACAAACCTGTCGCCCGAAACAATAAATATGACGGTACCCGGGGGACAAAATTCAGCGTATGAATGCATTTATACGGTTGCCGAAAAAAACGGTTCACTCCCCGTAAACATTACCGGGTTGATTAAAGGTGATTTCAGGATCGCCTTAAACACCGATTTTGTAAATGAGAAAGAAGATTCACCGCCTGTAAAACTTTTTGATGAAGAACATCCCGGAAAGAACGAGGAACAACCTGAAAAAAAAGAGGACCATCCTGAAAAGCCACCTATGATAACAATTAATCCCCCCAAAGAAGGAGACTGCCCCTGTATCGGACTGGATTTACAAGTTGTGGAAACAGAATTTACAAAATCAGGCATAAGTTACGGAGCCCAGGAAGAACTATTGGCAGGATTAATAAAAGTACCTCACCTGGAAATTAAATGGTTCAATAAAAAATGGGATATTAATAAAAATGAAAAGCCATCTCCCCCGGTTCAGGGACCCAGGGTCAAAATAAAATATCAGACTGTTACAATAAAAGTTCCTTTTGAGGCCACGTTAAGTTGTGACCAGGGTGGAAAAACCTGCCAGGGAGGCGTGGAAGAAGTTTATTTTGAAAGTATAAATATTAAACCAACACTGCCGGCAGATTATAACATTACATTGAACAATACTTATTCCCGTAACATGATAGCAAAGTGCGGTGATAAAAAGAAAGGCCCGGGTTCTGTTTTATTAAATATTAAAATCCCCAGGCTTGATATCAAACAATTTGCAGGAGACATAAACCTGGTCTTTAAATTAGTTTGCGAAAACAATGTATCGTTTGTACGGCTTAAAATCGATTTATTGAACGGGAAGTTGTTGCAGGAGTCATTTGAACCCTGGAGTAATGAAAAAGAATAATATCTTTTATTGGTTCAAACATAACCTCATTCCTGAAAACATTGTTTCTTTGTGTGGTAACCGGCTAATCCTGATGTGCCCGGCAAATCCATACAATGACGCCCAAGGATCTTTTTATCGCCCTTTGTTTTTTAGCCAGTGCCACCCTCGTTGTTTTCGGCGGGTGGAACTATATGAAAGGCCGGATCAACCAGGCTGAAGAAAACGAAAAAGTTGTTCAGCTGGCCAAAAGAGGATACGATTATGATGCGGAAGAAGTGTTGCAAAAGATCAGGAGGGCCAAAACAAATTCCCTTATTATGTTTGCAGTAGGTGTAACGGGATTATTTCTTATAATCACCCGGGCTTCCCGGCAAAGACGCCGCATCAGCTCTTCGGTTGAACAAACTATAAAAAAATACAGAACATGAGTTATATCAATGAAATTTTTGCAAGACAGATCTTAGATTCAAGAGGCAATCCCACCGTCGAAGTGGATGTAATAACTGACGAAGGCGCATTGGGCCGGGCCGCTGTGCCCAGCGGAGCCAGCACGGGTATCCACGAAGCAGTTGAGCTGCGTGATGGTGACAAGAAAAAATTCGGGGGGAAGGGCGTATTGAAAGCTGTTCGTAACGTGGATGAAATCATCACACCTGCATTGCTTGGATATGATGTGGCCGACCAGACCGGTATCGATGCATTGATGATCCAATTGGATGGAACGCCAAACAAGGCAAAGTTGGGAGCCAATGCTATACTGGCCATCAGCATGGCCGTTGCCAAAGCCGCAGCCGAAGAGGCATCCTTACCGCTTTATCGTTATATCGGGGGTACCAATGCAAAGACATTACCCATACCCATGATGAACATTTTGAACGGTGGCGCTCATGCGGATAATAAAATTGATTTCCAGGAATTCATGGTAATGCCGGTTGGCGCACCCTCATTCAGTGAAGGATTGAGATGGGGCGTCGAAATTTTTCACGCACTAAAAACAGTATTGAAGAAAAAAGGTTACAGCACCAACGTGGGTGATGAAGGCGGTTTTGCCCCGGATATTCAAAGCAACGAAGAAGCCATTGATACCGTGATGACAGCTATCAGGACAGCCGGTTTCAAAGCCGGGACAGAAGTATGTATCGCCATGGATCCTGCTGTCAGCGAAATGTATGACAGCGCCAAAAAAATATATCATTTCCATAAATCGGACGGCAAGAAATTAAGCCCGGAGAAGATGGTGGATTTCTGGGCCAGCTGGGTAAAAAATTACCCCATTGTTTCCATCGAAGACGGCATGGCCGAAGACGACTGGAAGGGATGGAAATTATTGACGGATAAACTGGGTCATAAAATACAATTGGTAGGTGATGATCTTTTTGTCACCAATGTAAACAGGTTGCAGCAGGGTATTGATACCGGGGTGGGCAATGCATTACTGGTAAAAGTAAACCAGATCGGCACGATCACTGAAACCATCAATGCAGTAACGCTGGCCCAGCATAATGGATACAACACGATCATGAGTCACCGCAGCGGTGAAACAGAAGATACCACTATTGCAGATTTGGCTGTTGCACTCAATTGCGGACAAATTAAAACAGGCAGTGCATCCAGGACTGACCGCATTGCCAAGTACAACCAGTTGATACGAATTGAAGAATTATTGGGCGCCTCTGCGCTATATCCGAAAGGAAAGATTAAATTTGGGAAATAGATCTGGCTGTGAGCTGTGAGCTATGAGCTATGAGCTATGAACCATGAACTATGAACTATGAACTATGAACCATAAACTATGAACAACATTTTTAACCACATCCCCTCCTGGCTGAAAAACAAGTACCTTATCTCCTTTGCGGCTTTTTGCGTTATTATTCTTTTTTTGGATAAAAATGATCTTTTCACCCAGCTCAGCCGGCGAAAAGAGTTAAAAGAATTACAACAAAGCAAAAGATATTATACCAGCCGGATCGCGGCTGAACGCAAAGAATCAGAGGCACTTAAGACAAACCCGGCCGCTGTTGAAAAGCTGGCCCGCGAGAAATACCTCATGAAAAGGGATAACGAGGAGCTTTTCCTGGTACCGGAAAAACCCGATATAGAGAAGAATTAGGGATTCCTGCACAATAAGGCCAACCTGCCCCCGTTAATAATGCGGACATTTCGACTTTTCAACTATCAAGGACTCTTATTACTGGACAATTTAACCGGTTTGCCAATGACCAACTTTACCCCTGAGGATTTATTATTGTACTTGTACAAAGAAACCTCTTCCAAAAAGACAGCAGCTATAGAAACGGCCTTACAGAACGACTGGACGCTTCGGGAAAAACTACATGTACTCAAAGCTTCCATGGACCGGCTCGACAAGATCACGCAGTCGCCCCGCACCGAAGTTGTTTTGAATGTTTTGGCCCATGCACGTGAACTGGCAACAGTTTAAATGCGGTAGTGGCAACTTTTCAAAAAATTATTAGCATTCCTGGAAAGGGGTGCTTTTTTTTGCTAAGAGAATAAAAGAGAAAAAGAGATAAAGAGTACCCCCCTAACCACTTCCCACTATCCACTATCCACTATCCACTATCCACTATCCACTATCCACTATCCACTCCCCACTAGCCATTCACCATTGACCATTCACCATTCACAATTATCTTGCACTATGACCCGCAAAGAACGTTATCAATTTGTTGTCGATTATTTTGAAAAGCACATGCCCGTTGCTGAAACGGAACTGGAATTTGAAGATCCTTATGAATTACTGGTGGCCACTGTTCTTTCCGCTCAATGCACCGATAAAAGAGTGAACATGACCACACCGGCTCTTTTTAAAAAATATCCAGACGTACAATCATTAAGCAAAGCAACATTCGATGAATTATTTCCATTGATCAAAAGCATTTCATATCCCAACAATAAAACCAGACATTTGATCGGGATGGCGAATAAGGTCATGGAAAAATTCAATGGTGAAATACCCATGACGGTAGATGAACTTACGCAGCTGCCTGGTGTTGGAAGAAAAACAGCCAATGTAGTCACTTCAGTAATAGACCGGCAACCCAATATGGCGGTGGATACGCATGTATTTCGTGTAAGTAAACGACTAGGCCTGGTTCCGCAAACGGTTAAGGCCCCACACCAGGCAGAAAAAGAACTGGTAAAAAACTTCCCGGTTGAATTAATTCATAAAGCCCATCACTGGCTCATCCTGCATGGACGATATACCTGCCTCGCGAGAAATCCGAAATGCGGGGAATGCGGTTTGAAAAGAATTTGCCACTATTACAAAAAAAATCAGCCGGCTATCTGATTATTTTTTCCAAAAAGTTCTATATTTAAAAACTATCCATTCTCTGAAAGACCGGTTGTAAACATTTATGTTATGCGTACAATTGGTATTTTCATTGCAGTCCTGGTATTGCTGCCTTCCATTCCATTGCAACAGGCGATGGAAAAAGAAAACATTAATTCTGACCGGCCGGGTACCGGGTTTCGGTTTCATATACCCGTTATTTCCTGGCCCGTCTTAACAGCAGCCCCCAAAAAAGCTGGCATTGATACCAACGATCTTAAGCAAAGCAGTTGGTATGCCGATGCCATAAAAAATATACAGGAAAGCGAATATGAAATAAAACCGGCTGAAAGAGCCAATGAATTTGCAAGTCCCAACCGCCGGCAGAACCTGCGGGCGTTTTATTCGGCTGATCAATTTACACTTGAACCAAGGGCGGATGATAACTGGAAACTGCAGCTAACACTCAAAGGGATTTATTCTGGAAAGAAAAAAATCTACTCCCCGCAAGAAGATGCCATGGCTGTTATTGAAGAAAACAAAATACAATTTAACCACTACAACGAATTTGCAGTTGAATACATCAACAACAAAGAAGGAATTCGTCAGAATTTTATCATTCAGAAAGAGCCTGCATCCAAACCTGCCTGTCCGGCAGGCAGGCCCCAAACCTTAAACATTAAACTTCAAACCAACAAGGGCTGGTTCATCAACCAGGTGCATGCAAAAGAAATTCATTTTGCAAAAATCAAAGGTCATACTGTTGAAAGAAAACTTACATACAATGACCTTAATGTATGGGATGCCAATAATAAAGAATTGGATGCTTCTTTTTCTGTTGTCAAAAATGAGATTATAATTAACGTAAATACTTACAACGCTGTTTATCCCATCACCATTGACCCATTAAGCACAACGCCTGCCAGTATTTTGGAGATCAACCAGAATACAGCCTTAATGGGCAACTCCGTTTCAAGTGCCGGTGACGTGAACGGGGACGGGTATAGTGATGTGATTGTGGGGGCTCCTTATTATGATAATGGTAATACCAATGAAGGGGGGGCATTTGTATTTCATGGCAGTACTACAGGAATATCCACAACGATACAGACCCAGTTGGAAGGAGACCAGGATAATGCTCAATTAGGTTTTAGTGTATGTACCGCCGGCGATGTAAACGGAGATGGATACAGCGATGTCATTATCGGGACCCCTTACGGATCATACGGTCAGTCTTTTGAAGGGGCAGCCTTTGTTTATCATGGCAGCAGTACCGGCATTACCACTACTATTCAAACACAATTGGAATGTAACCAGGCTTCAGCCAGTATGGGACGTTCCGTAGCAGCTGCCGGAGATGTGAACGGTGACGGTTACAGTGATGTCATAGTGGGGGCCATGCAGTATGACAATGGTTCGGCAGACGAAGGCGCGGCTTTTGTATACCATGGGAGTGCATCCGGTATTACCACTACCATTCAAACCCAGTTAGAGTGCAACCAGGTTAATGCAAGATATAGTGGTTCCGTTTCTTCTGCCGGGGATGTAAATGGTGATGGGTATAGTGATGTGATCGTTGGCGCTGAATATTTTGACAATGGTAATGCAAATGAAGGCGCTGCTTTTGTTTATCACGGAAGCGCATCCGGTATTACAACAACTATTCAAACACAACTGGAATGTAACCTGGATAATGCACAGCTGGGACTTTCAGTGGCCGCTGCCGGTGATGTGAACGGGGATGGATACAGTGATGTGATAGCCGGTGCGTGGAATTATAATAATGGACAAAGCCAGGAAGGCGCTTTTTTTGTATACCATGGTTCGGGTTCGGGCATAACTACAACAGTTCAATCATCTTTAGAGGGAAACCAGATTGGCGCTGAAATGGGGTATTCGGTTGCTTCTGCCGGTGATGTGAATGGCGATGGATATAGTGATATCATTGTTGGGGCACAATCTTACGACAATGGTAGTACTAATGAAGGCGTCGTGTTTGTATTTTATGGTTCTGCTTCCGGAATTAATACTTCGGTATTTACCCAACTGGAATGCAATCAGAGCTTCGCAAATTTCGGTCATAGTGTAAAAAGTGCAGGTGATGTAAATGGCGACGGGTACAGCGATATAATAGTGGGAGCACACGTGTATGATGATGGTAATACCGATGAAGGCGCTGCCTTCGTCTACCACGGAGGCCCCGACGGCCTCTCCGCAACTTTTGTAAATACGCCCGATGATGCCAACCAGTCCAGTGCCTATTTTGGTAATTGTGTGGCTTCTGCAGGAGATGTAAACGCGGATGGATACAGCGATGTGATCATCGGGGCTTATGGTTATGATGATGGCCCTTATACAGATGAAGGAGTGGCTTTTGTTTACCATGGTTCTGCAACAGGATTATCGGCTGCACCAAACAGTATTCTTGATGATGCGGACCAGAGCAATGTTGTCTTTGGAATAAGTGTGGCTTCTGCCGGGGACGTAAACGGCGATGGGTATGGCGATGTGATAGTTGGTGCGTCTAAATATACCGATGGCGCCAATACAGAAGAAGGTCGGGCTTTTGTTTATTATGGCTCTATCACAGGATTATCGGTCACTCCCAACAACACACCCGATGACGCAGACCAGGCAGGCGCATGGTTTGGAGTCAGTGTATCTTCCGCAGGCGATATAAACGGTGATGGGTATGGCGACATTGTAGTTGGTGCCTGGTGGTTTGATGATGGTGCCAATACCAATGAAGGCAGGGCTTTTGTTTATTATGGTTCCGCTACAGGATTATCCGCCTCTCCAAACAGAGTACTCGATGATGCCAACCAGATTGGGGCACAGTATGGTTGTTCTGTCGCTTCAGCCGGAGATGTAAACGGCGATGGGTTTGGTGATGTGATCGTTGGCGCCTGGAATTATGATGATGCAGGTAATACGGATGAAGGCCGGGCCTTTGTTTATCATGGCTCCATTTCAGGATTATCTGCTACGCCGGACAATACACCCGATGATGCCGACCAGGCCGTCGCTTATTTTGGTTGGAGTGTTGCATCGGCCGGGGATGTGAATGGTGATGGGTATGGCGATGTGATCATCGGGGCATATGAATATGATGATGGCGGCAATGGCAATGAAGGCCGGGCCTTTGTTTATCATGGCTCTGCCACAGGCTTATCTGCTTCCCCAAACAGCATACCCGATGATGCCGATCAGGCGGGCGCCAATTTTGGACTCAGCGTAGCTTCGGCCGGGGATGTGAACGGCGACGGATACAGCGATGTGATCATCGGCGCTTATAAATATAATGACGGCGGTAATACTTTTGAAGGCCGTTCTTTTGTTTATTATGGTTCCTCATCCGGCATATCATCCTCACCCAACAATACACCGGATGATGCCGACCAGAACCTGGCCTTATCTGCCTGCAGCGTAGCTTCCGCGGGAGATGTAAACGGGGATGGTTACAGTGATGTGATCATTGGCTCTTATAATTATACCGATGGCGCCAATGCCAGTGAAGGTCGTGCATTTCTATATTATGGCAACAGCAATGGCGGCCTGCGTAATAATCTTCGCTTGTATAACTCCGACCTCGTCACTCCCATCCAGCAATCCAATATGAGTGACCCGAACTTATTCGGCGCCGGTCTTTATGCCAAATCATTTACCGGGAGACAAAAAGGAAAATTGGTCTGGGAAACAGTACGCAACGGCAATCCTTTCAGTGGCAACCCGATCACCAACAGTACAACCTATACTTCACAACAGGCTACCTACACCAACCTGGGATTAACCGGCGTTGAATTAAAAAATCAGGTTGCCAAAATGGTCCCCACCAAGGCCACTTATGTCAGGACAAGAGTGAAGTATGATCTGGTAACAGCCATCACGGGACAGGTCTACGGACCGTGGAGATACCCCGAAGGATTTTTAAGAGGACGAAGAGATATCGGCGCGGTGATATTGCCGGTAAAATTTATTTCATTCACCGCCATAAAACAGGATAATAAAGTATCCTTACTGAAATGGATCACGACGGAGGAAGAACCGGGTCTGCAATTTGAAGTACAGCATTCAACGGATGGAATAAATTTTTCAACTCTTGTAACGATCAACGGAAAGAATCAATTGCATAACGAATATGCATGGCTGCATGTCAATCCTTCCAAAGGAAATAATTTTTACCGTATCCGGGCCGTGGAAAATCAGAAAGAAGCTTTTACGGCAACCCGGAAATTAATTTTCATCAAAGAGACCGGAATCAGCGTTTATCCAAACCCGGTGGTTGCTGATGGATTACTGACCATTAGCAATATGCGTATGATGGCCAATCAGCCGGTCATGATCTCCCTGATCAATTCATCGGGGCAAATAGCCTGGCAAAAAGAAATAGTGCTAACAGGGAGTGGTTCGGTGACTTTGAATATGCAGGGTATTCCTCCCGGGGCTTACTTATTGCAGGTCAATGCGGGGAAATGGGAAGAAAGTAAAAAAATTATGGTGGCGGACCGGTAAAAATGTCCGGACTGCACAATAATTTAAACTTTGCCAGTTCTGTATATTCTATACATTTACCCTTCGTATTTCGGACCCCACCCGGTTAATCCAATCCCTCTGACAAAGCCAATTATTTGTATTTATCTTAAAATTTGTTCGAGGATGAGAAAAATTCTGGCGACCGGGTTGGTATGTTTCGTGGTTTTTATTCAACCCCTGAAAGCTCAATTCTACTATTACAACCCCAAATTATTTGATAACCCGATGGTATTTGAATTTGGCCCCACCTTGGGGGTGATGAACTCATTAACCGACCTGGGTGGCAAGAAGGGTATTGGTAAAAATTTTATTAAAGACCTGCGCTGGAAAACAGCCAAACCCAGTTATGGGATCTATATGATGACCATGTTTAAGGATCTCATCGGTTTACGCCTGGAAGGCACATTTGGCGAGGTGATCGGCTATGACAGCATTTTGAGAAAAGTGGCTTCCAGCACCTCCGGCCGATTTGAGCGGAATTTAAGCTTCAAAAGCAAGATCAGTGAAGTTCAACTGAGCATGGAGATACATCCCCTTTTCTTCAAAAACTATGTAAATGAGGATGTGGATCCACCCCTTTTATCCCCTTATACCATCACCGGGGCTGGCGTTTATTCTTTTGACCCGCAGGCAAAACTAGACGGCCAGTGGTATTCATTGCAGCCACTGCATCTCGAAGGACAGGGTTTTGATGAATACCCCGACCGCAAGACCTATAAACTGACACAGGTGAATATCATCGCCGGGCTTGGATTGAAATACGAGATCAGTCCCTCATTCAATATGAGGATTGAACTGGTCCACCGGTTTTTAATGACCGACTACCTGGATGATGTCAGCGAAGTGGACTATATTGATCCTTCCCTTTTCGCCAGTTATCTTACACCCACCAAAGCTGCTATTGCCCAGAAATTATATAACCGGACCGGTGAACTCAAACCCAGTGATCTTACTTTTCACAATAATATTCAGCGCGGTGACCCCACCGATAAAGATTCTTATTTCACGATCCAGTTAAAGTTCGGGCTCGTGCTGGGCAGGCAATTAAGATAAGACGGATACCCTCTTCACCATACTGCGACAGGGTGTTTTCCCTTTCACAAGGTATTCTTTGTTTGCAGTCAATCGAAATTATTTACAGATACTCAAACTTAGGTAGTGCCATCATTTGTTTTCCGCAAATCACGCAGATTAAATACACGCAGATTTCGGAGATAATCAGGAGCATCCATCTGCGCAATCAGCGGGAAAATCCGCGGGATCTGCGGGAAAATGATTTAGAAGCTATCTCAAAAGTAAAGTGGAACACAAAGAACACGACGAAACACAAAGAACACAACGCAAATACAGCCTTGTA
>CAZQGZ010000050.1:0-19182 GCA_964592935.1 uncultured Chitinophaga sp.
TGGCAATGCGCGCCAGCACACCGAGAAGACGGATACCAGCTTCGTGATTTTTGGGATCCACCCAATGTTTGAATACAAGATGATCCCCATCCCATTTTACAAAAGGCCACCAGGTAAGAAAAAGACCGATCACGTAGATCAATACACTTCTTTTAATGATTTTTTTCCAGAACATGCCGTCACCACCCGTTTCCAGTTTCGGCATAACAAACGATAAAGCATTTCCGACCGCAAAGAGAAAAAAGGGAAAAACCAGGTCAGTAGGTGTGAGGCCATGCCAGGAAGCATGATCCAATGGTGCATAAATATGCGCCCAGCTACCCGGGTTATTAACCAGGATCATGAGACATACTGTAGCGCCGCGAAAAACATCAAGGGAATAATACCGTTGTTTCAATGTTTTAATTTAGAAAACTAAATGTATGAATTTGATCAGTATTTATTGCCAGCGAATAATTTGATGGGTTGAAATTCGTATGATTAATATTATTCATCTCATTCAAAAATTCGGAGATAGCATAGGACTAAGTAATTTTTCTGAAATTTTATCATCCTTGGGGGTAAATCCTTCAAAATCTGCACATTTTATTCTCTTTCCACTCACATCTTCCCATATATTTGCAGGCAAAAATGGGGATTGTCGTGCATTAAAGCGCCAGGCAAATCCTAATTCAATGAAAACCAGTCATATAAATTTTTTTTATGTGATTGAGATGGCGAAGCTTTTTAAAATATTCAGCATTTGAGCCGTAAATGGTTAGCCGTGTACACACGGCCCCGGTGGGAAAAGAAAGTGAACCAGCTTCTTACTGAAAAGGGACTGGAAAGCTATTGCCCGTTAAATAAAGTAAGAAGAAAATGGAGCGACAGGATAAAAATTGTGGAAGAACCGTTGTTCAAGTCATATGTATTTGTAAAAGTTGATGACGAAGACAGAACAACGGTACGGATGACGAACGGGGCCATCAATTTTGTGTATTGGAATGGCAAACCGGCCGTGATCAGGGAAAAGGAAATTATCGCCATCAAAAAATTTTTGAATGAGTATGAAAATGTAGAGGCCATCCCTGCCGACCTGAAAATTAACCAGCGGGTGCGGATAACCAATGGCATGATGATGGACCAGGAAGGTAAAGTGCTTGATATCCGCCGTAAAACAGCCAAGGTTGCGATTGACAGTCTTGGGTATATCTTGGTGGCTTATATTGACAGAACTAAATTAACTTCGGCGCAAACAAGGGAATCCTAAACATATTTTGCAGCCCTGGCTGCACCTTATTTTAAAGACGTATTAATGAAATTCCTCAGTATCCCGGTATTACTTGTTCTTTCCGTTTGTTTTTTTTCCTGTGGTACCCAGCAAAAGCTCCCCGGTTACCTGGTTAATGTGACAGATACCAGTGGTAAAGAAGAAGTAAAGATCCCGGAAATGCGCATTCAAAAGAATGACCTGCTTTCCATCCAGGTCTATAGTCTCAGTACAAAACCGGAACTTTCCGATGCGATCTATAACCTGCCATGTAATAACACACCCGGTGGTAATACAACTACCAGTGTCTGCGGTTTTTTGGTGGATGTAAATGGAAATATTGAATATCCCCGGTTAGGAGTTTTTCATGCCGATGGACTTACCAAGCAGGAACTTGCAAACCAGATCAGGAAAAGACTGACTGAACCGAAAGTATTGCTGGAAAGCCCCAACGTGATCATTCGGTTACTGAATTATAAAATTACTGTCCTGGGAGAAGTGGCTCACCCGGGAACCATCAGTGTTCCGGGAGAAAGGATCACCATCCTCGAAGCCATTGGGCTAACCGGTGACATTACTCCCTATGGCAGAAAGAATACCGTGAAAGTGATCCGGGAAGTCAATAATAAACGGGAGATCGGGCTGATCGATCTTTCATCAAAAAATCTTTTCGAATCTCCTTATTATAACCTGATGCAGAATGATGTTGTCATGGTTGAGCCCAGTAAACAAAAGATCAAATCTACTGACCAGGCGCTGGTGCAGCAAAAGGTCAGTTTTGCTGTAAGTATCATTTCTTCCATCGCGGTTATTTACAGTATTATCAGAAGGTAAAAAAGCAGATCTCATTTTTTTCAACAATGCTATTAATTAATTTTTGAATGCAGGAAACGGTTAATAAAAATCGAAGCGAACTCTGGAACCTGAGTTTCCGCGATTTGTTTTATAAGTATGTTCGTTTTCTGCCGCTCTTTGTTTTGTCAGTGGCCCTGACGCTTTTGGGTGCTTATGTGTATTTAAGGTACAGCGTACCCATTTACAAAGTGGGGGGGTCGATGGTCATCAAAAGTGAACAGGGCGGCGGGGGCAGGTCGGATAAATTTGAAGATGTATTCGTCAATGATAAGGCCCAGAACATCCAGAACGAGATCGAAATACTGAAATCAAAACCCCTGATGCAAAGGGTGATCGACAGCCTGCACCTGCAGTTTACCTATTATGCCAAGGGCAAAATAAAAACAGTTAATATTTACAAACAAAGACCCTTCCATGTAAATGTATTGAGCATCGCCGACTCCTTCAGTACGTTTTCATTAAAAGTGAAAATTTTAAATGAACGTGAATTCCGGTTTAATGGCGACAAGCAGGTATATACATTCGGGCAGGTATTCAGAAATGCCAGAGGTTCATTCAGCCTGATCAGGAATCCCAATTATCCTGCTGCCGGAGAACAAAGTGTGGTCTGGCTTCCAACAGCCTCGGCGGCAAGAGCATATACCTCATCGCTGCAGATTACCCCCAAAACTCCGGGTACCGGTATCCTGAACATCAGTATGATGTCTGATAACCCGCAGATGGGAACCGATATCGTAAATAGGCTGATGGAGGAATATGCTATTTATACCATTGAGCAAAAGAAAGAATCCTCTGATAAGATCCTTTCCTTCATTGAAGAAAGACTTACCGTTACCGGTCATGAACTGGATAGTGTGCAGCGGGTCCTGCTTGAATTCAAAGAAAGAAATAACCTGATCGATGTAGAAAAACAATCAGGTAACTATTTTGGGAATATCAGCGAAGCGGATAAATTTATCAACCAGCAGATCCTTGAACAGAACAAAGCTGAATTGGTCAATGATTACCTGCGGGATAAAAAAAATGAATTCAACAAGGTTCCATCCACACTCAGTTTGACGGACCCCACATTTAATCAGCTTGTTGCCGAATATAACAAGGCGCAAATAGAAAGACAGCAACTCCTCGAAGCCAATATACCGGAAGAAAACCCGGGTGTGCAGGAAGCCAACGGGAAGATCGAAAAATTGAGAACAAGTATCCTGGAAAACCTGAAAAATATCAAAGCCTCCATTGCGGCTTCCATCAGCGAAACCAGGCGGAAGAGTCTCGAGAGCCAGTCGCAATTGCAACGAATGCCCGGGAAGGTAAAAGAACAAAAGGAAATTGAACAGCATGTGGAATCCCTGCAGAATCTTTACAAGTACCTGCAGGAAAAAAGGGAAGAAACGGCCATCACCCGGGCTTCTACAATTTCCAATTCCAATATTATTGATAAGGCTTATCCCACTTCGACACCGGTAAAACCCAACCGCAAGGCCATACAGATACTGGCGGTTCTGCTGGGTTTGGGACTGCCCGCTCTCTTAATTTTTATCAGGGAAGTTCTGAATGATAAAGTCAGCACCCGCTTTGATATCGAGAAACTGACTGCCGCACCGATACTGGGTGAAATAGGACATTCTTATTCCAATAACGTACTGGTTGTAAACAAAACCACCCGGAGCATGGTAGCTGAACAGTTTCGCATTATACGCTCCAACCTGCAATATTTTCTCAGTAAATCAGAAAAATCAACGATCCTGGTTACATCATCCTTCAGTGGCGAAGGAAAATCGTATGTAACAACCAATATGGGCGCCGTGCTGGCTTTGGCAGGTAAAAAAACAGTGATACTTGAATTTGATATCCGCAAACCCAAACTGCTCAGCGGACTGGGTATTCCAAAGGGTCCGGGAATTACAAATTTCCTGGTGGGAAAAGCCAACCTGGCTGATTTGATTAAGCCGGTACCTGACCAGGAGAATCTTTATGTATTGGGTTGTGGTCCCGTTCCTCCCAATCCCGCAGAATTGTTATTGAGTGAAAAAATGGATGAATTATTTGAATGGCTCAGGGCAAACTTTGATGTGGTCATGGTTGATAGCGCTCCTGTTGGGATGGTCAGTGATGCCATGACGCTCAGCAAATTCGCTGATTCCACTTTATACCTCGTCAGGCAGGGACATACATTCAAAAAACAAATAGCCCTGATCGATGAATTTTATGTGGGAAACAAATTACCGAAGATCTCCATAGTCATCAATGATGTTAAGATAAAACCCGGGTATGGTTATTATGGTTATGGACGTTATGGCTATGGGTATGGCTACGGTTACGGAAGCTATTACGAAGAAGAAAAACCACCGCTTAATTTTTTTGAAAGGACATTTACCTGGTTTGATCTCCGGAAGTTTTTCCGCGGTTCAAAAAGAAAATAAAATTTTTCAATCACTTTCATGAGGATCTTACTGACCGGCGGCGCGGGGTTCATTGGTGCCAACCTGGCTGAACAATTGTTGAAGGATAATAGGGTAACCGCCGTCAGGGTGCTTGACAACCTGGTTACAGGATCATTGGAGAATATTTCTTCGCTTGTTGCTGATCCAAAATTTGAATTTATAAAAGGCGATATCCGGGATTATCAAACCTGTCTGGGTGCCTGCAGGGATATGGATCTTATATCGCACCAGGCGGCGCTTGGTTCCGTGCCCAGGTCCATCCATGATCCGCTTACCACCAATGAAGTAAACATAACCGGCACGCTGAATATTTTTACGGCCGCCAAAGAAAATAAAATAAGAAGAGTGGTATATGCTGCCAGTTCTTCAACGTATGGCGATCATCCCGGTCTTCCCAAGAAAGAAGATAATATCGGCAATCCTCTTTCTCCGTATGCCGTAACCAAGTATGTCAATGAATTATATGCTGCCGTGTTTGCCCGTCTCTCCGGAATGGAATTTATCGGGTTGAGGTATTTCAACATTTTTGGCCCCAAACAGGACCCCAACGGACCTTATGCTGCCGTCATCCCGCTTTTTGCAAAAGCTTTACTGAACAATACACCGCCGACCATTAACGGAGACGGAAGTCATAGCCGGGATTTTACATATGTTGATAATGCGGTGCAGGCAAACATCCTTTCATTATTTACAGTTGATCCCAAAGCAGTGAACCAGGTATATAATATTGCCTGCGGAAGGCAAACATCTTTACTTGAGTTATTTAACGGACTTCAAAAAGAAGCTAATAGTTCTTTACAACCCATTCACGGTCCCGAAAGAACAGGCGATGTAAAACACAGCGTGGCTGATATAAGCAAGGCAAAGCAATTATTGGGTTATTCCGTTAAAGTGACTATCGGGGAAGGACTGGGAAAAACCTTTCAGTGGTATAAGGACCATCATCAATCGTAATTGAAAAGAACCATCATCATAACAGGAGGAGCCGGTTTTATCGGGTCTCACACCGTCAGGCTTTTCGTCAAAAAATACCCGGATTACCGCATCATCAACCTGGATGCACTTACCTATGCGGGCAACCTGGAAAACCTGCGGGATATTGAGAACTCTCCCAATTATGTTTTTGAGAAAGCTGATATTTTAGATACTGATGCGCTTGAAAGGATCTTTAAACAATATAAACCTGACGGAGTCATTCACCTCGCAGCAGAATCGCATGTGGACCGGTCCATCTTATCACCCATGGATTTTGTTTATACGAATGTGATCGGCACAGTCAACCTTCTGAATGCAGCTAAACAAGCATGGTCAAGACTAACGACTAACGACCTGCCTACCGGACAGGCAGGCTCCAGACTCCCGACTCCAGACTCCCGGCTCTTCTATCATGTTTCAACAGATGAAGTATATGGCGCGCTGGGCGACACAGGATTTTTCACCGAACAAACACCCTATGCTCCCAATTCCCCCTATTCAGCATCCAAAGCATCATCCGATCATTTTGTAAGAGCATATGGTGAAACGTATAAACTGCCTTTCATCATCACCAATTGTTCCAATAATTACGGGCCCTTTCATTTCCCCGAAAAACTCATTCCTCTTTTTATCAATAATATTCTCAATAAGAAATCTTTGCCGGTCTATGGCGACGGATTATATACAAGGGACTGGTTGTTCGTTGAAGATCACGCAGCCGCTATCGACCTGGTTTTTCACCGGGGAAAAACCGGCGAAACCTACAATATCGGCGGATCCAATGAATGGAAGAATATTGACCTGGTCAAACTGCTTTGTAAACTGGTGGATGAAAAAACGGGTAAACCCGCCGGAACCAGTGAAGAACTGATCACCTTTGTAAAGGACCGGCCCGGGCATGACCGGCGTTATGCGATCGATGCCACGAAGATCAATAAAGAATTAGGCTGGAAACCATCCGTAACTTTTGAAGAAGGGCTGAGTAAAACCATTGATTGGTATTTGCAAAACAGGGAATGGCTGGATCATGTTACTTCCGGGGCCTACCAGCATTATTATGAAGAACAATATTCAAAACGGTAAATTATGAAAGGTATCATACTCGCCGGCGGTTCCGGCACCAGGCTATACCCGCTAACCAAAGCAGTTTCCAAGCAACTGATGCCTGTTTACGATAAACCCATGATCTATTACCCGCTTTCCATATTGATGATGGCCGGGATACAGGAGATTTTAATTATTACTACACCGGAAGAAAATTCACAATTCAGAAGATTATTGGACGATGGCAGCCAGCTGGGTTGCCGCTTTGAATATGCAGTTCAGGAAATACCAAACGGACTTGCACAGGCTTTTGTGATTGGCGCTGATTTTATTGGCAACGATAAAGTAGCGTTGATCCTGGGTGATAATATTTTTCACGGGTCGGGACTGGATAAACAATTGCACAAACTGACCCATGTGGAAGGCGGTTATGTATTTGCCTACCAGGTATCTGATCCCGAAAGATATGGTGTCGTGGAATTTGATTCAGCCATGAATGCCATATCGATTGAAGAAAAACCAACATCTCCCAAATCAAACTATGCCGTTCCGGGCTTATACTTTTATGATAATGAAGTGGTGAAAATAGCAGGAGAATTAAAACCATCTGCCCGGGGTGAATATGAGATCACCGATGTCAACAAAGCCTACCTGCAAAAAGGAAAATTAAAAGTAGCCGTGCTGGACAGGGGCACGGCCTGGCTCGATACAGGAACCTTTGATTCATTAAGTGATGCCAGTGAATTTGTAAGGGTCATAGAAAAAAGACAGGGAACCAAGATCGGTTGCGTGGAAGAAGTGGCCTATAAACAGGGATTTATTTCAAAGGAGCAGTTACTTAAGCTGGCCGCTGAATTTTCCAAAAGCGGGTATGGTGAATATCTAAAGAAAATTGCCCATGCATGATCTGAAATATTTTGTGCATTATACCGCTGTGGTAGATGAAGGATGCCGGATCGGTGAAGGAACAAAGATCTGGCATTTCAGTCACCTCATGTCAGGTTGTGATATCGGTAAAGGATGTATCATCGGCCAGAATGTTCTGGTTTCCACGAATGTGAAATTGGGAAATAATGTAAAAGTGCAGAACAATGTTTCACTCTATGAAGGAGTGATCTGTGAAGACGATGTTTTCCTCGGGCCTTCGATGGTGTTTACGAATGTGATCAACCCCCGCAGCGCGGTGATACGCAAACATGAGTATAAACCAACCTTTGTCAGAAAAGGAGCCAGTATCGGCGCCAATGCCACGATCGTTTGCGGTAATGAAATCGGTTCCTATGCGTTCATCGGTGCGGGAGCTGTTGTTACCAAACCTGTTTTACCCTATGCATTGGTCATGGGCAACCCGGCCCGTCAAACCGGCTGGGTAAGCGAGTGGGGACATAAACTGCAATTTGATATGAATGGTAAAGCTGTATGCCCCGAAAGCAAACAGGAATATCTGCTGGAGAATGGTAGGGTGAAAAAAATGAATTAACCACAGCGGGCACAGCGAAACACAGCGGTTTAACGCCGTGTTTAAATACAAACCACAGCGCACACGGAGAAACACAGAGAAATATTCTGTATAACGTCGTGCTCGCTGTGCCCGCCGTGGTTAAATATAAACCACAGCGTACACAGGGGAACACAGCGAAATACAGTGATAGCAATGGTCGCCGTTGTTAAAAATTGATAATATGCATGAAAATGAAATTGGCACAATCATTCTTGATGCAGCATTTGAGGTACATAAAGAACTGGGACCCGGTTTGCTGGAAAGTACGTATGAAGCATGCCTGGGTTATGAAACTACACAAAGAGGTTTATTTATAGAAACACAAATTCCGCTACCCGTTGTTTATAAAGAAGTGAAGTTAGATTGTGGATATAGGATTGATCTTCGGGCAGAAAAAAAAGTAATAGTTGAAATAAAAGCAGTGGAAGCATTAAATGATGTACACCTTGCCCAGGTATTAACTTATATGAAATTATCTAATTGTAAATTGGGATACCTGATCAACTTCAATGTAAAACAACTGAAGGATGGAATAAAGAGAGTTGTTTTAGGTAAATTATAAAAATGCAAACCACAGCGAACACTGAGAAACACAGTGGGTTAGCGCCGTGAACCGCTGTGTTCGCCGTGGTTAAATAAAAATTTTGAAAAACTTTGTTTTAATAGGAGCCGGGGGTTATATCGCGCCCCGGCATTTGAAAGCCATAAAAGATACCGGCAATAACCTGCTGGCGGCGCTGGATAAAAATGATTCGGTCGGCATCCTGGATTCCTTTTTTCCACAAGCTGATTTCTTCACGGAATTTGAACGGTTCGACAGGCATTGTGAAAAATTGCGACGCAGCGGCACGCCCATTCATTATGTAAGTGTCTGCAGCCCTAATTATCTACATGACGCACATGTTCGTTTCGGATTACGCATCGGGGCCGATGTGATCTGTGAAAAACCCGTGGTGCTCAATCCCTGGAACGTGGATGCGTTGATGGAGATTGAAAAAGAGACGGGTCATTCGGTTTATACTATTCTCCAGTTGCGGCTGCACCCGACCGTTATTTCCTTGCGGAATAAGATACTGAATGAACCGGCCGGGAAAATTCATTCTGTGGATCTGAAATATATTACGGCCAGGGGCAACTGGTACCAGTCAAGCTGGAAAGGCGATATTCACAAAAGCGGGGGCATTGCCACCAATATAGGCGTTCATTTTTTTGATATGCTGTTGTGGATTTTCGGCAGCGTAAAAAATAATATGGTTTACGTGCATGGAAGTGACCAGGCTTCAGGAAAACTGGAACTGGAAAAGGCAAATGTAAACTGGTTGTTAAGCATCAATGAGGATCAGTTGCCGGCGGAAAAAAAAGAACCAGGAATCCGCACGCATCGTTCCCTGGTTATTGACGGGGAGGAATTTGAGTTTAACGACGGGTTTGCTGATCTTCATACAAATAATTATCAGCGTATCCTGAACGGTGAAGGAGTCAGGTTACAGGAAACCATGGATGTGATTCAATTGCTGTACAATATCCGGAATCAGGCGCTATAAACAGGCAGCACGTCTCCCCAAACCCGTCGTTGCAAAAACAGAACTGTCTTTATCTTTTTATAATTTTTTTTCTTTCTTGAGGATGCGGTTAAGGTATTTTATTGTTGTTTTCTTTGTATTTTTTTGTTCAGCTTTATTTGCCCAGAGAGAAATTGTGATTTTTGCTGATGTAAAAGACAATGATTCCCTGCAGAAACTGGTTTCCATATTCACGGTACAACTCAAAAAAAGTATAACGGGAAATTTTATTACTCAAAACACTTCTTCGTATAAGGGGAAGGGAATTTATATCAGCAATACAACATCCGGTCAAAAAGTAAAACCTGCCGCTCGGTTGATAAAGGCAGGTATCGAAGCTTTTTCTGTAAATGCCAATGAGCAAACTGTGCAGATTCTTGGCAATTGCAATATGGCTGCAGGTCATGGAATGTTCACATATCTTGAATGGCTTGGTTACCGCTATTATTTTGCAAATCCTGACTGGCATATTACACCAACCGATCCGGTACTTTTCAGGAAATGGAGTATCGTTTCGGCTCCCTCCTTCCATCACCGCCGCATCTGGTATGGGTATGGTACCGGATCAGCAACCGCTGATGCGGATTATAACTTTTGGTTCCTTGCCAATAAAATGGGCGGATCGATGAATGCCTTCTTTGGTCATTCTTATGAAGAGATCGCTTTGCGCAATAAAGATGTATTCCTTCAACACCCGGAATGGTTTTATCCCGTGGCCCCGAAAGGAGAGATACCGTTGAATGCAAAGTTTGATATGACCAAAGAAGATCTCATCCAATTCCTGATACAGGATGTGGAAAAGAGAATAGAAACATCTCTAAGAAATAAGACGAATGATTATAAGATGATCTCTCTCGGGCCTTCGGATGGTATGGGCACCTGCAATACCCCGGCCTGCCAAAAACTGGGTACCATGACCGACAGGGTTTATTACCTGGCCAACCGGGTTGCAAAAGCCATTCAGAAAAAGTATCCCTCTACGCTTATTGGTTGCCTGGCGTACAGTGAATATTCCGCTCCTCCAACCAACAAGGTCGAGCCGAATGTTTTTGTTGCCATCACCACCGCATTCAGCGCCACGAAATTTTCTGTTGAAGATTTGGTGGGGGAGTGGAGAAAAAAGGGCGCTGTTGTGGGCATCTATGATTATTTCAGCTGGTATGCCTGGGATTATGATATACCCGGCCAGAGCGGGGCATCAAAATATACCGACATCACCAATAGAATAAAAAAATTTTATGATAAAGGAGTGCGGGCTTATGAAGGAGAGTCTTCCATCGGCTGGGTGAGTAAAGGGCTTGGTTATTATTTGGCGGCAAAAAAAATGTGGGATATCCATGCGGATGCAGGCGCTTCCATTAAGGAATTTTTCAGGCTATGTTTTGGTAAAGCGGAAGGGGTCATGGAAAAATTATGGAACGAATGGGATCAATATGCATATGCAACCGTACGGGAAGGTGATTTGGCCCGCTGGATAGATTATGCCGGCGAGGCTGAAAGAATTGAAAAAGACGATAAAGTGAAAAAGAGATTGTTCCAGGTAAAATCATACCTGCACTGGCTCTTTCTTTATCGTATTTATGAGTTGAATAAGACAGAGGCAAACCTGCTGCCCTTGTTGAATTACGGATACCGGAAACTGGATGATGGTTCGGTGGCCGGCTATCCTGCATTTACCGTTTTGGGTTTTTTGTCTCATATCCCGGGTATGGGTTTTGAGGAAAATGCAAAATGGAAATACAATAGTAAGCCGGTAACTCCAGAAGAAATGAATCTATGGATGAGGGAAGACAGGAGTAAGCTGAAAGTTTTTGAACCGGTAAAGGAATTTCTTCCGGTCACTACGTTTAAAAAAGTCCCCGGTCTTGAACGGTATACCAAAATGATGGCAGACAGTAATTCATATGACCGGGCCGGGTATTGGTTCACGAATGAATGGGTGATTGAAATAAAAAATAAGGGGGCTTCTAATTATTTTGATTTCATTGGCAATTTTATTGCTGATGCAGCCAACACCAAATCAATTAAGATCAGTATTTATCCCTTTACCCGGGATGGCAATGTATCGGGAAAATCCCCGCTTTTCTTTTATGAATACACAGCCACCAAAGTAAATCAAAAGATAAGTTTGGAGAAGTTAAACCCGGGATATTATACCCTGATCATTGAAGACCCGGTAAAACAATTCATGTTTACGTTGAGCCCTCCTGTCAACTTTAGTATGGTGATGAGACCCTGGCGGCAGATCACCGCTGCTTCGCTTTACTATGGGTTCATTTATATACCCGAAGGAACAAAAAGGTTCAATGTGATTAAGACGCAAAACCTTGGATTGATAACTCCTACGGGCAGGAAAATAGTTTTTACTGATAATAAACCGGAAGATATTCAGGTAGAAGTACAGAAAGGAGAAGAAGGATTATGGAGGATAAGTCCTCTCAACGGGAAACTTTTTATAGAAGGCATCCCTCCGTATATAAGCACATCTGCCCGGCAGATGCTGATACCGGCAAACTTGCATTAAGATCCGGGCAGGATATTTTAAAATAAACCAATAAATTTTATTTTGAAAAAGCTTTTTATAAATTTCAGGGCATTATTGCCGGTTAATAAACTCTTCAGAAAAATATTCAGGGGGATGGGCCGGTTTTCAAACCGTTTGATCAGGAAATGGCCGGTCTATGGAGTTATACCGTTGCGGTTTGAGAATATATCATTTAATATGTATTCAAAAGGCGATGATAACATCGCCTACATGCTTTACTATAATATAAGCTATCATGAACATAAGGACCTGAGCCTTTTTCTCCGGATGGCTGAAAGATCAAAAGTCATATTTGATATCGGGGCCAATACAGGCATCTATTCCATCTTATCAAACAGGATCAATCCCGACGCCCGGATATTTGCTTTTGAACCTTACCCTGTTAACGTAACCCGGTTGAAAAAGAACCTGGAGTTAAATAATACGAAGGCGGATATTGTGCAAAAGGCTTTGGGAAACGAACCGGGCATTATTCAATTTGCTGTGCCGGCGGATAATAGCATAGCTGATACAAGTTCGGCCCGGATCGAATTCAGCAAAAACACGTATGATGGTAAAATTCAATGGAAAACAATTGATGTTGAACAAATAACTCTTGATGCTTTTATCAATGAGAAAAATTTTGACAGAATTGACCTGGTTAAAATAGATGTGGAAGGATATGAAGAAGCGGTTTTTAAAGGGGCTATTGATTTTTTTAAAAAATACAAACCGGTTATCCAGTGTGAGATCTTCCTAAATAAAAACAATAAAGAATTTTTTGAAAATTTTTTAAAGGAAAATGGGTATACAGCTTACCTGATTTTAAACGATGGTCTCCTGAATGTGGGTAAAGAAATGCTCCCCAATCCCGGAAGTTTAAACTATTTATTTTCCACAAATGATTTAAAAAAACAGTTTAGTTCTTTTGCAGAACTGCAAAAACTGGCTTCTGAAATATTGAAAAACTGAGTTTTTTTCTGATCGTATTTGAATAAATGAAATTTTCCGTTGTTATTCCAACATACAACAGGGCGGGTATTATTGCCAAATCGTTAGACAGTATTTGTAACCAGTCTTATGCAAACTGGGAGATCATCGTAGTTGATAATGCTTCAACTGATAACACAAAAGAGGTAATGACGCCTTACCTGGTCAGAGATAATATCCGGTATGTTGTTAATGACAGGAATTATGAACGGGCTTATTCAAGAAACCGGGGAATGAGTCTGGCAACAGGTGATTTTGTTTCATTACTGGATTCGGATGATGTATTGTATCCCGATTGCCTGCAAAAGGCGGCCGGTTTTATTAAATCCCACCCGGATACTGTTTTTTTTCATTGTCTTTATGAAGTGCTGGGACCGGATTATAAACCCATAAGAAGGGATCCCTTTCCATCTGTGAAAAATCCGTTTAAGGCAATAGCGATCGGAAATTTTATTTCCAATATCGGTGTTTTTTACAGGAAAGATATCCTGCAGCAGGTGAAGTTTGATGAAGAACCGATCCTGATCGGGGTGGAGGATTATGATTTTGTACTGAATATGTTATTACACACCGGGAAGGTGGACCGCATCAATGAATATTGTTGCGGTATCTATGATCATCCCCAGCGTTCTGTTTACCTCGAAGAATGGGAAAGGACCAAAAAACGCATCCAATACTTTATTGAAAAGCATAATAATGATCCGGTATTCCGGGAAAAGATGGGCCCTTACCGGAATTCTTTCATTGCACACCTCGATTTGTACCTGGCCTCCTTCAGTGCCATGCGAAAGAAAACGGGAAGGGCATTTGCATACATTTTCAGGGCATTTTTTAAATATCCTCTCATAATTACGGAATACACATTCTGGAAACATATTTTTGTTGCAATTAAAAGAACGGTTTAATGCAAACAGTTTTAATAACCGGTGGAACCGGATTTTTAGGAAGAGAATTGGCCTTGCAATTAAAGGATCAATACCGGGTGATCCTGGCAGCCAGGAATAATAATCAAAACCAGGTAGCCAACCGCATCACCGGGTGTGAGATCGCCCCGCTGGATATTGTGAATATCCATTCCGTGCAGGATGTTTTTGATGAATTTAAACCGGATATCGTTATTCACGCGGCCGCGACAAAATATGTGGACCTTTCTGAAAAATACCCGAATGAATGTATTGATGTTAATGTTACAGGATCACAGAATATTGCCAGGATCTCCGTACAAAAAGGGATAAAAAAAGTAGTGGGTGTTTCTACAGACAAAGCCGCTCCGCCCTGCCGCAGTACCTACGGACTTTCCAAAGCGCTGATGGAGCGTCTTTTTTGCGCCATGAATGGAAAAAGCGAAACCCGTTTTACCTGTGTCCGTTTCGGCAATATTGCCTGGTCAACCGGGAGCGTTTTCCCGATCTGGAAAGAAATGATCGGACAGACCGGTGAGATCAAGACAACCGGGCCGCATATGCGAAGATTTTTCTTTCATGTATCTGAAGCGGCGAAACTGGTTATCACGGCCATGAATGAAATGGATACGACAGCGGGTAAAGTATTATCCCGCAAAATGAAAGCAGCGCAGATTGAGGATATTCTCAAATTGTTTGTAAAATTATATGGCGGAACTTATACAAAAGTGGGAGAACGCCCGGGTGAAAGCATTGATGAAACATTGATAGGTATTTCTGAATTACCATACACAAAAGAAATCACGCTCGATGATTACGGGCATTATATCATCTCGTTTAATGAAAAGGTTGAAAAACCTTTCCCGGATATATTAACTTCTGCGAACGCGGAACGGCTGAATGAAGAGGAGATGATGGCTATTATTTCAAATCCACCTAAATTCTTATAATATGATCAGGCATGCATTGATCATGGCAGCGGGCAGGGGTTTAAGAATGATGCCGCTCACGGCAAGCATTCCCAAACCGATGGTTTCCTTCAGGGATACCACGCTGATTGCTCATGCAATTGGTAAGATCCATCATCATATCCCGAATATTCATATTACCGTGGGATACAAAGGAGCCGACCTGGCCCGTCATGTAATCGAACATGGCGTTTCTTCCATTTTTAATACGGAGGGAAAGGGGAATGCCTGGTGGTTATTCAATACCCTGGTAAAAAACCTGGATGAACCGGTACTGGTATTGACCTGTGATAATGTAGTGGAACTTGACCTGGAGCTGATCGGGAAAGATTATGAATCGTTCAATAATCCTGCCTGTATGGTAGTACCGGTAAAGCCGGTGGAGGGACTCGATGGCGATTTTATTTTTCATGAAAATAATTGCGTAACTGAACTTAACCGGCATAAACCGTCAGATATTTATTGTTCCGGGATACAGGTGCTCAATCCCTCACTGGTCAACAAGCTTTGCAGTCCGGCAGAAGATTTCTATGCTGTATGGAAGCAATTAATTGGTCAGCGGCAGTTATATTCTTCCAATATATATCCCAAAACCTGGTATGCCATTGATACGCTGGAACAATTGGGTGAGATCAATAAATTATCTTCTTATTAGAGAATAAGCTGCCTTGATTCAAAAAAAATTTCAGCGATCATCTTTATCTTATCAAGATATATTACCGGGATTAGCGGAAGAAAAAAATTTCTATTTCTGAAGGAGATATTGAACAGGCTATTCAAAAGAAAGATTCATGCGGCTGCATAAACAGGTTTACATTTATTTCTCTTCCTATTTTATTAATGCGGCGCTTTCATTTATTACCGTTTCCCTTTTAACTCATTATTTAACAACGTACGATTACGGGATCATTAATCTTTACAATTCCTTCCTGATTTTCCTGATGCCGTTTGTCACCGGGGGGATCCTGTATCCATTATCTGTTGAATATTTCAAAGGGACAAAAGAGTCCTATAGCGCCTATTTTACCAATGCCAATGTCATACCGCTGATCAGCGTTGTTCTGATAACAATACTTTGTATCGCCTTTCAGCATCCGCTAAGCCGTTTTTTAAAAGTGTCACCGGTATGGATCTGGATCCTGCCGTTGATGGCCTGGTGGGTTATGATCAATGAAACGACCATGATCATTACCCGGAATAAGAACAGGCCGCTGCAATTTGCTTTTTTTTCCATTGGCAAAAATCTCGGAGAAATAGCTTTGACGATTGCTTTCGTTATCGGGCTGCACTGGGCATGGCAGGGCCGATTGCTGTCAGCCGCGCTTGCCCCGGTCCTGGTAGGCATTCTTTCTATTTATCTTTTTTATAGGTGGAATTTAATAGCTAAAAAAATTGAATGGCAAAAGATCCGCCATATCCTGTTCTTGTCACTACCCTTTGTTTTTGAACGGCTGTCCATTTTTGTATTGGGCTATTCCGATAAATATTTTATTGACAGGTATGACCTCAACGGAACAGAAGAAGTTGGGTTATATGGTTTGGGCAGCCAACTGGCTACCATCGTTTATCTTGTTACGTTATCGCTGAACAATGCTTATCAGCCGCATTTATTTAAGAAATTAGCGGGGGGATTGAAAGGGAAGATCCATAAAACAACATTCTGGTACATTGGCGCCTGTGCCGTTACGGTAGGAGCCATGTTCATTGGTATTCCCCTTCTTTTTCGTTTTTTTATCGGCAGCCGTTTCCAGGATGCACAACCCTATGCTTACATATTATGTACAGGTTACCTGATGTGGGGTGTCTTTAATGCCTTCCAGGCTTACCTGATATATCTCGGGAAAAACAAACAGGTATTGCTGATCTCTTTGGCAGGGATGATAACCAGCCTGGGACTGAATTTCAGTTTGGTGCCACGTTTTGGCGCGGAGGGAGCGGCCATAGCAAGTGTCATCACGTATTCAGTCATAGCATTGATCTGTATCCTGATGGTTCGTAAATACTTTATTCTTCATAAATGATCAACTCTTTCTTAAGAAATACAGCTTACACGATTCTTGATTGGGTCACGCTGAAAAAAGGAGTAACCCGGACGATCAATAATATGAAAGTTCGTTTCCCGGCGAAATGGAGTCGTTATTACGAAAACAATTATGAAGCAGAAAACTATAATTTTCTGAAGCAACAGGTAAAACCGGGAATGCATATCCTGGATATCGGCGCTCACCTCGGGCTTTTCAGCGCCTGTGCATCTCAATTAACCGGGCCCGAAGGAAAAATTATTTGTGTTGAACCAACGCCCGGAACTTTTTCCATACTGAAAGAAACAATAAGATTGAATCATTGTGGCAATGTAACGGCGGTGCAGGCTGCCGTAAGTGATAAAGAAGAGTGGGCTACTTTTTATGAAAGTCATACGGCTGGATGTAACAGTAACAGTCTTGTAAAAAACAGGGCTGAAAAAGATCTCAGATCTTACGATGTGAAACTCGTGACCATTGATAGCCTTGTTCAGCAGTATGGCCTCCATCCTTCCCTTATCAAAATTGATGTGGAAGGTGCCGAACTCGATGCATTGAAGGGAGGTTTGCAGACACTCACCAAATACAAACCTGTATTGATACTTGGCCTGCATCCTGCTTTTATCCGCCAAAAAGGAGATTCCCTGGAAGCGATCTGGGACCTGCTCCAAAACAACCGGTATGAAATCAGGGAGGGCGATAAAAAAATGACCAGAGAAAATTTTTGCAGCCATGACCTGCTCTTTGATGTTCACTGTTTTAGTTTATAGAAAATTTTCCCAATAACCTTTCCGGAAATATGACGCCACGGCGTGTCCTGCTTTTTTATCCGCCCAATAACCGCTCTGTGGCCATAGAAACATTATGTAAAGCGATCAAAGAGGAGGGTCACGAATTAGTTGTACTTACACTTTCTGCCCGCGGTTCCTTTCATGAATGCCTCGAAAAAAACGGGATCAAAACTTTTTCTTTCCCGCAAACCAAAAAAAGGGGCTGGAAATACTTCCGGTTCTATAAACAATCCCGTTATCTTATCCGTTTTTGCAAACAACAAAAGATCGATACGGTATGGAGTCACCTGCAGGAAGCAAATATCATCAGCATCATGGCCCAGCCTTTTCTGAAACCGGGACTGGTGCTGTTCCGTCATCATGCCGAATCGGCTTTTTATGCGGAGTTTGGAAAAAAAATGGGAATGAAAAGAAGCAGGGGCGAGGTATTTCTCGATAAGATCATCAACAGGTATGCAAAACTAATTGTGGTACCTTCTTCCGGGGTATGGTATGGAATGGAGAAATATGAAAAATGCAAAATGAGTAAGGTTCGTTTGATCCCCTACATCTATGATTTCAGCACATACCAGCAACCGGATACGGAAAAAGTAAAGGATTTGCGAAACCAGTATTCCTGCAAACTTTTATTGATCATGGTAAGCCGCCTCGTTCCCAGCAAACAACATATGCCCGTTTTCCGGGTTGTAAAAAAATTAACGGATGAGGGTTTATCGGTCAGGATGATCGTTATGGATGACGGGCCACTCCGCCCGGTGCTGGAAAATTATATCCGGGAAAATGAGCTCACGGGTCATATATCCCTTGTTGGATACAAAGAAGATTTTGTGAATTATATGGCTGCTGCCGATCTGCTGATCCATCCTTCACTCACGGAAGCCAGTAATAACGTGGTTAAAGAAATCGGCTTATTGCAAAAAGGAGTTGCGGTATGCAGGGATGTAGGGGATTTTAATGATTATATTACTGCGGGCAGGAATGGATATTTCCTGGAGAGAAATGATCTTTTACAAACGATCGAATCTGTCATCCGCGATGCCTATGATCATCCGGGTAAATTAAACAGCTACGGGGTGGAACTCAGAAAAGATGTGCTGAAACATTTCAGCGACTCTGCGGAGAACAGGCAGCGGTTTATGGAACTTTTGAACTAATACTCGTCTCAAAACTGATTATAACCACAGTGCACACGGAGAAACACAGCGAAATAGAATTAGGTACTGTGCTCGCCGTGCCCGCCGTGGTTAAAAATAAACCACAGCGCACACGAAGAAACACAGCGAAATAGAATTAGGTACTGTGCTCGCTGTGGCCGCCGTGGTTAAAAATAAACCACAGCGCACACGGAGAAACACAGAG
>CAZQGZ010000051.1:0-19141 GCA_964592935.1 uncultured Chitinophaga sp.
GCAATCCGGCACACAGGTTATTAACCTGGATATTACCGGGCTTCCAATGGGTATTTATTTTATTAAATTAACAGGAAGAGAAATGTACCCGGTAAACAAATTAATTATCAGGTAAAAAGTCCTGGTTATTTCCTCGAAAAGTCTGAGCGATTATTTGAAAAATAAATTACCGGATCAAAACAAACGTGTTTTTCAAAAGAATTTCTTTACCAAGGCTTACACCGGTTACCATATAAACGAATACACCGCTTTCAGCAGGAAAATTTTTTATGGTGCCATCCCAGCCTTTTGTTATGTCATTTGTTGAAAAGATCCGATCCCCCCACCTGGTAAAAATTGAAAATTCCCTGAGCTGCAATGCAACATCCGGGGGGATCCTGAAAACATCATTCAACCCATCACGGTTGGGTGTAAACGCACTGGGCATAAAGAGGGGCCTGAAAACCCGGACCCTGACCATTTTTTCAGCCATACATCCCATGCCATCAACCACTTTAAGTTTGTAAAAATTATTGCTTGTAACGGGTAAGGTAACGGGTGATAATAAAGAGGGGTCCTGCAGCATACTTGCCGGTAACCATTCATAGGAAGATATGTTACCTGGTACCGTAGTATTGATCTGTATGGCCGTGCCGGTCATTACAATGGTATCCATAGGATTTACCCCGATTAACGGCAAACTATTCACGGTAAATGTCAGGATGTTCGAAATCACGATATTGTTGATACAGCCGCTGCCAGCAGCCGTTAATGTACAGGTTAGCTGATCTCCATCTTTTATTTTATTGCTGCTGTAAACCGTTGTATTACCACCGGTATTATTGCCATTTAATTTCCACTGGTAAGTTGGATTTGCACCGGCATTTGCAGGGGTTGCATTTACTGACACGGTTTCACCCTCACAAATGACAGGTGTTGTTGTACTGATCATAATGGATGGTTGCTGGTTATTACTAACAACCATAACAATTGCATTGCTTGCCGCAATGGGATTTTGGCTGGCACAGGCAGCACTGCTGGTAAGAATACAGGTTACGTTATCATTATTATTTAATGAGGAGGTAGTAAACGTATTGCTGTTTATTCCCGCATTCACACCATTGACTTTCCATTGATAGACAGGATTTGTTCCTTCATAACTTGTTGTTGCGGTAAATGTCACGGTTGATCCGGCGCAAATATTATTGGCAGAAGGCTGAATGGAAATAACGGGTATGCATGGAGCGGCCAGCAATTTTACGATCCAATAATCATTGCTGAAATGGGGATTCGTGACATCCCCGTCATTGAGACCTGAATTGGTAAACCCGGCCAGGATAAATCCTCCGTCCGGGGTATTTTCAACCGAATAAGGCTCATCCTGGTTTCCTCCTCCATAACATTTTTGCCATTCGATCGTTCCGCTATTCCTGAGTTTTACCACCCACTCATCCCGGGGATTGTGAGTTGCCGTAACATCGCCGTCGCTTGATGTGGATGACCCGGCAACAATATATCCACCATCCGGAGTACATTTTACTGCAAAAGCAATATCAATATCTGTACCTCCCAGGCATTTCTGCCATTGTATGGTGCCGTTTGCACTAAGCTTAACCACCCAATAATCCGTTGCACTGTTATTACTCGGATTGGGATGATTGCCTGAAACATCCCCGCTTTCTGAATTGGATGATCCGGCAACGATAAATCCTCCATCCGGGCAAAGATCAATAGCATGAAGCATATCAATGTCGTTGCCCCCCAAACATTTTTGCCATTGTATACTACCTGTATTTGACAGTCTGACCACCCAATAATCCCGGCCGGCATGTTTACCGGAGACATCTCCGTCATTTGTATTCTCTGTATCGGTAATGCCCGCAACAATATAACCGCCATCGGATGTTTGTAAGATCTTAAACGCTGCATCATACCGGCTGCTGCCATAGCATTTTTGCCATTGCAAGGTTCCGGCATTATCGATCTTGATCACCCAGTAATCAGCCTGGTCCGGGTAATGATTACCACTGACATCCCCATCATTCGAATAGCTGAAGCCGGCAACGATATAACCGCCATCCGTTGTTTGTTGTATGGATCTTCCCTGGTCACTGCCGGTGCCACCATAACATTTCTGCCATTCGATAATCCCTGTTGATGATAATTTCACCACCCAATAATCAACCCAGCCATGATTACCACTTACATCACCGTCATTGGAACCGGTCCATCCCGCAACAATATAGCCCCCGTCGTTTGTCTGTTTTATATCATAAGCATATTCACCTGAGCTCCCTCCCAATGACTTTTGCCATTGCATGGTGCCGTTCACATCCAGTTTTACGATCCAATAATCAGCATTGCCATGCGGTGAAGTGATATCCCCGTCATTTGAATAGGCATAACCTGCCACGATATAACCTCCGTCGGATGTTGGCCGGGCACAGGTAGCTATATCACCAATATTATTATCCGTTCCGCCGAAACATTTTTGCCACTCAATAGCAGGAGCCTGTGCATACAGGAAGCTGTTTTGTGACAAAACAGCCAGAATGACCATAAAAAAAGAATATTTTTTCATCATGCAGGCAAATGATCTTATTCGTATCAGAGGCTGATCACCAAAATTATTATTTATTCATCACAAATGAAATTCCGTCCATAGTACATAATAATTAATTCCGTACTTTGAACTATGGATAAAAGGACTTTTATAAAAAACATTTCCCTGATAGGGATCACACCCGCTTTCAGTCAACTCGATAAATGGGTGGAAAAATATGAACATGTCATGCCGGAAAAATTAGCTTCCGATGAAGATTTCTGGGAAGGCATCCGCAAAGGTTACCGGTTGAAACCGGATTATATCAATTTGGAAAACGGATACTATTGTTTTCTTTCACAGGAAGTACTCGAACAATTTATCGGCCATGTGCGGGAAGTGAATTACCAGGGATCGTATTATATGCGGACCAAAAGATTTGATGATAACCGGGCCATGGCGGCAAAACTCGCTGAGCTCGCAGGTTGTTCCAAAGATGAACTGGCGATCACAAGAAATACAACGGAATCACTGGACCTGGTGATCGGGGGCACACATTGGCAGGCCGGTGATGAAGCGGTCATGGCCGAACAGGATTACGGCGCCATGCTCGATATGTTCAAACTGGTGGCGGCAAGACATGGTGTTGTCAATAAAATCATTTCCGTTCCCAATCATCCGGCATCCGATGAGGAGATCGTGGATCTTTATGCAAGGGCCATCACGCCTAAAACAAAATTGCTGATGGTTTGTCATATGATCAATATCACCGGCCATATTCTTCCTGTACAAAAGATCTGTGATATGGCGCATAGCAAAGGGGTGAAAGTACTGGTGGACGGAGCCCATGCATTTGCTCATTTTAAATTCAGCATTCCTGATCTGCATTGCGATTATTATGGCACGAGTTTGCATAAATGGCTAAGTGTTCCCCTTGGTGCCGGCTTTCTTTATGTGAAGAAGGAAAATATTGCTGGTCTTTGGCCCCTGCTGGGCGAGAGTCCTGATATGAAAGATGATGATATCCGCCGGCTGAACCATATTGGCACACCTCCCGTACATACAGACATTTCCATTGCCAACGCTATTGATTATTACAGAAAGATCGGGCCGGAAAGAAAAGAAGAAAGACTGCGTTACCTTCAACATTACTGGACCGGTAAAGTAAGAGATATTAAGAATGTAAATGTAAATACACCGGCTGCCAAAGAAAGATCATGCGGTATTGCCAATGTGGGAATAAAAGGAATGAAACCCGCTGACCTCGCAGATGTCCTGATGAAAAAATATAAAATATTTACAGTGGCCATTGATTATGCCAATGTACAGGGCTGCCGGATCACCCCGAATGTATATACGACACCAAAAGAACTTGACCAGTTGGTACAGGCATTAAAAGAACTGGCAGCAAAATAATTTCACTGCCAGTTTTGTTTTTCTCCGTGACCCGTCACATATTTTTATTTAATGATCACCAGTTTTTCTGTGATCTTTTCGGAAGCATCGCCGGCCAGGAATACAACGGTGTACATACCTGCCTGCATTTGGCGGAGATCAACCTGTGTTGGCATCCCGTTCATCCTGATAACCTGTCCATAAACCTTTCTTCCCATATTATCGAATATCATCAGGGTGGCCGGTGTGTTATCACTTCTTGATGTTACAACGGTGAATATTCCATTGCCGGGGTTGGGGTAAATGCTGATAGAGCTTCCACCCAATCCTTTCAGGCTGACTGACCTGGTTGCGGAATAACTCATCTTTCCGTCATTATCTTCCTGGCGGATCCTGTAGAAAAAAAGACCGGTGCCGGGTTGATTATCCAATACAGAATATGTTTGAATATCATTACTGTTACCTACTGCATCGATTTTTGCAAAGCTTGTAAAGTGAATACCGTCTTTTGACCTTTCTGCATAAAAATATTTATTATTAAATTCTGATGCGGTTTTCCATTCCAGCTGAACGCTGACACCGAAACGTATTGCCGTGAATGAATACCAGTTCACGAATAACGGGGGAGTTATCGTACAATATTGGTTGACGGCAACCGGAGTCAGAAATGCATTCATGTACATGCGTATTCCGTTGATCTCTTCTATTTTAGTTATATTACTAAATTCATGATTGCCCACATAAAAAACCATACCACCCCGGATATTAATATCTTTTAATTTAGAAACACTGGCCCCGATATTGTCTGTACCACCCGGAATGGCCGGATCATTTTCGATCATATACCCTTTATTGGCCCAGGTGCTGTTGAGCTCCCAGCTCTGCATATGTCCCCCCTGTGTGGCATGATAATAACCATCATATTGGGCAAAACTCAGGTCGTTATTTGTATACCGGTCATTATTGTTATTTACGTTGACATGGGTAACACCGGTTGCGGTTTGTAAAAAACCGTGGTCCACATGATTTTCATAAAGCTCCACAGCAGCACATTGGGCTAAAAAATTACCCCCGAATTCAACGAATGCCCGGATACCATGAATTGCTGAATCAAATTCCGGGGTTCCCACCTTTGTATTATGGGGTTCTGATGCAAACGTAAAACAGCTGGTGATTAAATTCTGCCCCAGGTTGATCCTCCAGCTTGTATCCGGTATTCCACAGGCATCCATATAACCCACATGGATTTTCTGGTTTCCTCCATCCATCAGTATGGCTGCTTTGGGTTTAAAACCGCTGAGATCATAGCGGATATCAACATTGGTCACATCGGCAGTCGTTTTGTAAACGCTGGGCCGGTTATTCCCCGTAAGTGGTACGATTGGTGTGCCGCCTGTGGGATTCATATAAAATGAATCGATCTTTAATGCAACCCCTGTGGTATCGGCCGCAAAGATCACAAAGGGGCCTGCTCTAAAATCACGGTTGGCGGCAATTCCGGCAACGGGTTTTATCTTAGTCACATTTGCCGAAAAATCAATTTCGTCTTTCAGTTTCCCCGCCCGGATCACCCATTTGATTTTTACATCATGACCCAGCAGGTAAACGATCAAACCATATGTTTTAAGATTAAAATCTCCTGCCTGGTTTACCTGGTTGGTATTATCCATCGCGATCACATAACTTCCGGCCGGCAGGAGTTGAAGATTCGGATCAGGATTGGGGAGATCTTTATTCTGGGCAGGAACTATCACCGGCAATAGCAACATGGCAAAAATTTGTAAGATCTTTTTCATAACTCACGATTAAACTGTTAATAAATTTTCTTCCTCCTCGTTAACATCACCCTACCAACAGTTTTTCATTCTCTTAATAATGATTGCAGGATATCGGACCCTTGATGTCACCGCATATAAAGAACCGGATCACTTCTTCAGTAAGGGTCTTTATCTTTGGTATAGGGTACATGTCAAATCATTTTTAAATCCATGGTAAAATTATTATTCAGTTGCCACGGAATTCGTGACCGCTATTAGATTGAATTCTGATTGTCATCAACCTTATGCCGTAAGTAAAATGAAAAAGATCTTTTATCGTAATTTTTCTATTTACGTTTAATAAACACGGGTATAAATCAAATGGGGCCCCGGGGGGCCCCATTTGCTTATTTTACTTCAATCGTTCTGGATAATTTCTGTGCAGTCTCTTTTTTGGGAAGTGTGAGATGCAAAATACCATTGTCGTAGCTGGCCGTAATTTTGGTCAGGTCCACCGAGTCATCCAGGGTAAAACTCCGGCTGAATGATTGCATCTTATACTCTTTTTTCAGCCAGCCCCCTGATTTGTTTTCCTGGTTTTGTTCCTCCTTCTGTTCGTAAGCAACAGTCAGCAGGTCATTACTTACATGCAGTTTAAAATCTTCCTTACGGAGACCGGGTGTTACCAGCGACATTTCATAGGTCTTGTCAGTTTCACGAAGGTTTACAGGGATATTCACCTGCTGATCAATTCCCTGGAAACCCCAGAAATCATCGCTAAAAAAACGGTTGAGATTCTCGTTCAGCAACTGATCAACCCAGTTGCTCACAGTTCTTGCCGGCATCGGGATGTTGCCGTTGTTTCTTTTGATAATACTGGTTGTCATAAAACCTCCTTTTTTTTGGTTAATGAAAAGCCGGTTTTCAAATGAAATGCCATCCCGGTAAAACTGAAAAAATGACGACCGGTTTATGAAATTTTTTCAGCGTAAATGAAATATTTTCATGACACGGCTCCCTTGATATGGCCAGCATTATAATATGCCATTCATTACTGATCGTCTTTTTCACCCCGTATCCTTTTCAGCATATTCCTTGCATTTTCACCGGTCACTCCCTGCGGATCCAATTCGATCGCTTTATTATAATATTCAATGGCTTTATCTTTTTTCTTTGCTTTCCAGTTTGCCTCGGCATAACTGTCCCAGGCATTGGCCGATCCAGGGAACAATTTTGTATTTAGTTGAAAAACATAAAGCGCCCCATCCGTCTGCCCGGCATTCAGCAGGGTGTAACCGCCATCATTTATTTTTGATTCAAAATTTATATAGCGGTATTTCGGGTTAACGATCATGGACTTTGCTTCTTTCTCCACTTCATCCATTTTGCCCGCAAGAAATAAATCTTTAAGCCGCTGCATCGGGTCAAGCACCGGGTCTTTATCCGTAAAATCGAGGCAAGCCTGCAACAGGGGATCTTTATTTGACCGGTATTCATCAAAACTCATATCCACTGCAAGCAGCGGCGCCATCCAGTCGGCATTTTCCCATTGCGGCTTATCCTGCCACCAGGCAAATGAAAGAAATACGGGTATCCCGGTTTTGGGTAGATCTAACCTTTTTGTGTCACCGTAAAAATTAATATTCTCTGCGGTTGGTTCTCCCACAAACAAGGCATTGGTATAATTATGCAGTTCATTCACCAGGTTCTGGCAGGCTGAAAAAGTCCGGCGACCGATAATAACAAAAAATTTACCGGGCCTGTTGATCTTCTTACAACCAATGACACCGGTAACCACCGGTTTATTCTTATAATTATTGCCACCACCATTGAGGCGGACATCCAGTACCAGTTTATCCACTTCATTTTTATCAATAAAGTCGAATACTTTTTTATAAAAAGCTTCAATCGTTTCCTGCTGATCATCCAATACCTGGCTTTGCCGCACGTAAACAGTTTTGGCTCCCGGGATATATTCGAAATAATAATTCCTGTCAAAATTTTTCAGGTAATATGGTGTGCTTTGCTGGTCCCTCACAGAAAACCAATCCTTGCCCGGTGTAACGAAGCCATAGTTCCTCGGCAAATGAAACGATTCAATTGCGGTCATGGTCTGGTCAAAAGACTTTCCTTCTTTTTCAAAAGTATAGGTCACCGTTGTTTTCAGGTCACGGGTGATACCCTGTGCATGAAGCGCTTCCGGCATGGTTATGAAATCTAATCCGTAGGCTTTGAAATACTGCTCATTTTCTGCAGGCACCAATGGTTTAATCGCTTCCAGTACTTTCATAACCGGTATCCCCTCCACTTTTACCAGTTTTGCTCCAATAACCTGAGCATACGTTTTTTCCGCTCCTTCAGCATATAAACCGTCACTGAACCAGTAAAAATTAACCGGGGCCACATGGTATCTGAAAGGACTTTGCCTCCACCCGATACTGGTATGCCCGTATTTAAAAAGGCTTACGATCCTTGCGAATCCGGCTATTCGGTCATTATCACTCATCGAAGGAATTGCTTTATACAATTTCTCCACTTCGGCATCAAAGTCAGCAGCCGTAATTTTTTTGAATAAAAAAGGATATTCCCTGTGAACAGTTTGTTGCAGGAAACGCAGGTCATGCTGCCAATCGGTAGCTGTTAGTTGTTTATTTACATTTTCAGAACTGAATGCCGGAGCCGGATGGCCTTCCTGCGAATGAACTGTCACCATTATAATGACACTGAAAAGAAAAAGAGAAATTTTTTTCATGACTGATGAATTTTAGCGCTATTTAATACCCGAAAAAGTTCCTTCCTGATTGAATGAGTGAACCGAACATGTAAATCATAACCCGTCGGCTTTGATATTCAAATCCGACGCGGAAGGATATAAAAAGGTTACAGTCTTTTTTACCGCTTATCCATTTTCGGAAATCAACACCTACTTTTACAAAAAAAAACCATGAATACAACTCCGACCAGGGGGCTTATCCAAACCAATAAAGGGATCCTTCATTTTGAATTGTATGATGACGATGCCCCGGGAACGGTAGCCAATTTTAAAAAACTGGTTAGTTCCGGTTTTTATAACGGGTTAAAATTTCACCGGGTGATCCCCAATTTTATGGTACAAACAGGATGTCCCGACGGAACAGGTGCCGGTGGTCCGGGATGGAGTATTAAATGCGAGACCCGGGGAGGCAAACAATTTCACGACCGGGGTGTGATGAGCATGGCGCACCGCGGGCCGGATACCGGGGGATCGCAGTTCTTTATCTGCCATAACCGGGCAGGCACGGCCCACCTCGACGGGGTTCACACCTGTTTCGGAAAACTCACCGATGGATTTGAAGTATTGGATGCTATCCGGGCGGGAGATATTATGGAAAAAGTGGAATTAGTTTAAATAAACTGAAAAGAATTTAAGGAGACGATACCCGGACATCTTCGAAAATAATACCTGGCCTGTTCCCCTGAAACTAATTGTTCACGTTGTTAACGATTGCCTTTAATTGGATTCTGCATTCTGCGGAATGATAAAATCATAATGCTGCCTCTTTAACGTTGTAATGAGTGTTTTCCCCATGTTACCTAATTATCGGATTGACCGGATTAAACATTAATAATTTCTCCCTCACTTTCCATCCATTTGCAAACTTTTAAAAAAATAGTGATTAATCGTAATAATCCTATGTACTTATACTCAAAATATTCATTTCAAACCTGCCGGGGTACAATTTAACACGAATACTACCGCTATTTTCGTTTTTTTATTATCCAATATCTTAGGTATGAAAAAAAAATACGCCTTTTTTTCCCTGTACTTTATTGCATTACTGAGCCTTGTTCATGCTCCATTATTTTCCCAGTTACCCGGATTCATCAACCGGCAGGCAACCAGCGCAGGGGGCCGTGCCGTCCTGGATCCTAACGGAGACGGATACACGTCTGCAACACCGGCGGGTTTCGGGAACAATGATGTCAGTAATTCAGAGATCGCTTACCAGGGTATCCGGGCTTATTCCATTGAACCCTTTGGTGATCTCCGCCGGGGTCCCAACCATAATTATTCCGATTTTGTTCCCGATTCATCCGGGAACGGAGTTTATCATGCTTTCTCGCCGGCACAAAATGTTCTTTTCCGGATGCGTATGGGATCCATCATGCCGGGATCGAAAGGATACAGCATTATGATGGATACCGATGGAAAATTCGGGGCCACCGGTTCCAATGCAGATCCAAACTATTTGCCATCCACTACCGGGACCAACGGAAACCCGGGTTTTGAAATTGAGATCGTTCTTGAAACCAATTTCAGGATCGCCATTTATAATGTGGACGGAACTTCCTCCCCGGTCATGGTAAAACAATACCTGAACTGGCAGGATATGTCACAGATCTCCATTGCTGCAACGAATGATAACGGCGACCCCGATTTCCTGGTGGATTTTTATATCCCTTTTTCTGATCTCCAGGCAGCTCCGTTTAATCTGACTGCTGCTTCATCCATCCGGATGACTGCAACAACCGTTATGGCGCCCATGGCCGCGATCGGCGGTCCCCGTTCGGATATTTATGGGACCAGCGGTGACAGTTATGAAGATTTTATCAATGGACAACCACCCTGCCAGGTATTTGTTAATCCCGCGAATTGCACCACGGCCATGTGCACTGCAGCACCTGCTGTAAATTCCCCGATCAGTACAGGCACGGTGAATATCAGCGGAACCTGGACCAGGTCAGCTTTGACCGGCGCTGCATCAACCGCAACGATCACTGTTTATAAAAACGGGGTATCTGTTGGTTCGGTCAATAACGTGGCAACAGGATCAAACTGGACATTGAATAATATTACACTCATCAATGGAGATATCATTACGGCAAAAGCAGTGGCAACCAATGAAACCATGTGCCTCTCCAGCAATGCAGTTGCCGCATCAACCTGCAATGGCTCTAATATCCCGGCCACCCCGGTCCTTACCTGCACCAGCTGAAGCAAAGGATTGGAGGGCACGAATCTAAGTACCGGCTGGACCGTTCATGTGGATAATATGACCCGGAATGTTTTTGATAATCATGTTACCAATGCCACCGGCCTATTCGGTGCATTGACCGGAAGCAGTCCCAATATTACCTGGCAGTTCTCGGGCGGATGCACTTCGGGCGCCCCGCTGACTTCAGGTTCATACAAAATTTATTACACAAACAATACAACCGGGTGCAGTTCTCTTCCTGCCTATTTTTGTGCGGCCGGTAACGGGGGCAATGCATTGGCCGGATCATTAACGGTTCCTGTCATCACTTCCCCTTCCAATTCAATTTTCACAACAGCCACTACTTTCATTTCAGGTACTGCTGATGCCAATGCATCTCTTGCTTTATATGTGAATGGAATAAATATTCAGAACACCACGGCAACAGCAGGAGGTGTTTTCAATTTTACCGGTCTGACCCTTCTGAACGGGCAACAACTTTATATCGTTGAAGAATTAAATACCGGAACAGTCAGTACAAGTAAATGTGCAAGCCAGACCGCCGTATTTACCGTTAGTTGTTATACACAACCGCCATTGATCAATGCCGATAATAATAATCAACTGACAGCCGGAGCGCCTATCACCGGCACATCGGGTGATGCTCCCGGTACCACCATCAAAGTTTATACATCTGCAAATAGCCTGGTGGCAACAACAACCGTACAGGCAAACGGTACCTGGTCCACGGGAAATGCCGGTACACTTCCTGCCGTATATAACGCAGTTGCTGCAACCACTTATTATGCCAATGCACAAAACGGTTCCTGCGGTTTAAGTACCAACTCGGCAAGTTATTCCGCAGCCGCGGCTACATCTGCCGGAAGATGCGGAACCATTTCCGGTCCGGTTAGTTCCGGCGCCGCCGGTATTTCCGGAACACTGACCGGATCTTTCTCCACAACTACAGTCAACCTTTATCTTGATGATATATTGATCGGATCGGCAGTAACATCCGGAACAAACTGGGGCCCTATAACGGTGAACAGTACCCCGGCAAATACATTATACGCAAACGGCGTATTAAGGATCGGTATCCAGGAAAGCGGCAAACAGGAAGTTTCCTGCCCGTCTTCTGCGTTAACGATCAGTTGCTCGCCAACACCCGCTGCGCCCGTTTTTTCTCCATCATCGGCAACCATTAATACAGGTCAGACAGTTACCTATACGATCTCCAATGCAGTCAGCGGATCATTTTATGCCATTGCCGATTCATCGAATGGCCAATCGCTGGGCCAGGGATCCTGGGCCAGCACCAATGGAAATTTAATTCTCACAACGAATCCATTTATGACAGCCGGCACTTATAAAGTGTTCATTAAATCCACTTCCTTGTCCGGCGTAACACAATGCAGCGCGTTTTCATCCTTTGGGACCGTTACGGTCAACAATGTGAGTTTGCCGGTAAACCTGGTTTATTTCAGGGGGAAAAAACAAAATGGAAATATTTTGCTTGACTGGGCCACCGCCGGTGAAACAGATCTGAACCGATTTGAAATCGAACGCAGCATGAATGGTACTGTATTTGAAAAGATCGGAATGGTACAGGCAACAGGATTTACAACTGCAAATACAAATTATGCTTTTACAGATACCCGGGTATCCGGCCTGGTCAATTATTACCGGTTAAAAATTATTGACAACGACAGAAAATTCACCTACAGCAATGTGGTGGTCTTTACCGGGTCTTCGGATCAAATGATGGTGAGTTCCATTAAACCCAATCCGTTTAATGACGCATTTATTCTTTCCATTGAACTGAAACAGGCTCTGCCATTAACTTTCCATGTCATTGACATGACGGGAAGGATATTATTCACCAAACAAACAGAAGCAAAATCCGGGAACAATCATGTTGCATTTACCGGGTTGTCCGGGTTACCAGAAGGTATTTATTTTATAAAGATATTCAGCCCGGCAGGTATGGTTCAGCAGAAAATATTAAAAACAAACTGAGCCGGGTAATGGCAAATCAATCAAGACAAAACAAGACTGCCCCTTTCAGGGGCCGTTTTGTTTACAAATTAGATTGCCGGTTTATATTCGCATACCAGTTCATCAACCTGCAAACTATTTTTTATGGAACCTGTTATCAGCACCCGGGAGCTTAAAGAATTCCTGACACATGAAAACTGTTTTATCACCGAATTTCTTAACAGGGATGACTACCCGAATTTTTCCATAGCGCAGGCCCGGGTGATGCCCGGTGAATCCACGGCATTGCATACGCTACACGACACCGACGAAGTATATTTCATTCTCTCCGGGAAAGGCGAGATGGAGATCGGGGGCAGGATCATTGGAACCGTCCGGGAAAAGGATATGGTATTTATTCCCCGGAATACGCCACAGCGGATAAAGAATCACGAAGACAGGGACCTTGTTTTTCTTTGTATCTGCTCCCCGAGGTTTGAAATGAAAAATTATCAATGATACCTCTTCTGCCTCAGAACTGATATTGCACAGGTTTTCCGGCAATCCACAATTTGACTGATATCAAAATATTCTGTGACCGGCATCATTGTATATGTTGATCCCGAAAAAGTAATTTGTTACCAAAAAAATATGAAAGCTAAATTCAAAATACCCGTAAATATTATTCTGCTCCCGGCTTTCATTTGCCTGTTTACTGTAACCGCATTCTCACAGAACGGAACCTGGCAAAGATCCGGAGTGAAAGAAAACATGACCAACCTGAAGGAACAAAAGGCTCGCTGCCTTCCTAATTGTACATTTTCCGGAAAATCAGATGATATGGGAATGACCTATGAATTTAATTATTATTCAAATATTGACCGTAAATCCCATGTTTACCGCGGACATGTTGCCTGGACCTGGAAAAATCCGGGTACCATGGTCCCGGGCGAAAAAATAACAATCCGGGGAGTCATTTCAAACCTCAGTGCTGAAAGCGGAGGCGTTACTGCCTATGCCACCCTTGGTAATTGGGGATTTATGAAACCGGAATCCGGTAAAAGCGGCGATGAATCCGCAAAGCCAAACGGCAGCGCTGTGATGGCGGGAACATTTGAGGTTCCGAAAGTGGGTTATAAACCGGATGGCACTATCATTCCTTATCTCAACCTGACATTTATCTTATCGGGCGGTAATGAACAAAAATTCATCGAACGTACGATAGTATACAAATGGGTTCCGTCTGAAAAAACTCCTCCTGTTATGACAGGTGGTATAAACGGTGTATTCAAAACCGATTTCAATGAAATGACCCTGCAAATGACAGGAAATAAAGTAACAGGCACGTATAAGTGGAATGATGGCAGGATTGAAGGCACATTAAATGGCCTGACCCTGACCGGCTGGTGGTACCAGTCGAACGGCAAGGGAAGATTTGTTTTCCAGTTTAGTCCCGGCTTTAAATCATTTACAGGCAAATGGGGTTATAATAATGAAGAACCCTCCCGCGTATGGAACGGGGAAAAGATCAGTAATTAAAAAAAAAGATGCTGTTCATATGAAGGAGTAGCATTACCGTCATTTTGCAGGAAGTTTAGCCGGGTTATCCAGGTATTCAGCTACAACTTCTTCCATATCGACATCCATCAGGTTGGCGAGGGTCAGCAACCACATCAGTACATCACCAAATTCTTCTTTTGCATTTTTTTGATCGCCCCGGGCGATGGCTGCCGAAAGTTCACCCACTTCTTCATGAAACCATAAAGCCGTATGATAAATGCCGCGTTTGCTGTCTGTTTCAAAATAACGGTCTCTGACCATTTTTTGCAGTGCCGAGATTTCCATTTTAAAAAAGTTTAAAGTTTGAGGTTCCAGGTTTAAAGTTTTTGAATCGCAGAGACCCTGGTATTTATTTTCACGGACTGAATTTAGTATTTGAAATCTTCAAATTTTGAATATCCTGATATAAATGCAATAATACCGGAGAACGAACATTAAACATTAAACTTTGAACCTTAAACTCTCGTCCTGCTCCCGCTATACAGTTCATACTCCAGCAACCGGCAATCGATCGTACTGGTATAAAATTCGACCCGGCGTTTTGCTTTCAACCCGATCTTTTTAGCCAGTTCGAGATTTCCGGTGAATATATACCCGTGATACCCGCCGCATTTTTGTTTCATAAAATCACCGATCCGGCTATAGGTTTCTTCCAGTTCTTTCACATCACCCAAACGCTCTCCATATTCCGGGTTCACATAAAAAATTCCGGGAACACCGGGAGGTATTTTTGTTTCTGTAAAATCACAAACAGAAAATTCAATTAATCTGGCCACACCGGCTGCAACCGCATTTTTCTTTGCATTCTCAATGGCCCTTGCACTGTGATCAGTGGCAATGATACAAAGACCCGGCACATCCGTGATCTGTTTTTCAAGCAGGGCATCTTCCTTTTCATAAACCGATTCATCATATCCCTGCAGGTGCATGAATGCAAAATTGGTTCTGAATAATCCCGGTCTTCTATTGGTGGCGATCATGGCCGCTTCAATAGCCAGGGTGCCTGAACCGCACATGGGATTTACAAAAGGTGAACGCCGGTCCCATTTTGTGGCGAGAATGGTTGCCGCTGCCAGCGCTTCCAGCATCGGTGCCTGTCCCGGTATTTTGCGGTAACCATGACGTCCCAGTGATTCACCCGAAGTATCAATAAATATTTCAGCCCTTTCATTTTTCCAGAACAGGTTAATCACGGCACCGGTTAATTCCGAACCTGTCGAAGGCCTTGTTCTTCTTTTCTCCCGGATCCTGTCCACGATCGCATCCTTAACACGAAGGTTGGCAAACATACTGTTATTGATGGTTGGATTATTTACATTACTTGTTATAGAAAAATAGCCGGGGTCGGGTAAAATATTTTCCCAGGGATAATCAAGCAGGTTTTTATAAATAGCATCAGCATTCCCCGCTTCAAACTGTTTGAGGCTATATAGCACCTGGCTGGCGCAACGAAGATTCAGGTTTAATTTGATACAATCATTAATAGTACCTATAAGTCTTACTCCCGTTATAAAGTTCTCCTGTATTTCAAATCCGAGTTCCTTTACTTCCAGTTCCAGCCAGGGAGCAAGCCGTTTGGGACAGGTAATAGTAATATTTCCTTTGTTGTTAAATAAATCCATGCGGGCACTAAAGGTAGTTACGGGCCGGTAGCAGATGAGGATTAATCCGATAATACTTCAAAAAAGAAAATTCAATTCCTTCTTTTCCATTCATTATATGTTTTCAGAATTTCCTCCGCGTCGGAAAATTTGGCTTTATCATCCACTGTTTTCAGGAAATCCTCTTCCATGGACAGGTACTTCATTAAGAATTCTTTCAGTTTTTTATTCGCGCTGAAACTGGCCGGAGCCACTTCCACATATCCCAGGCCGGCGCTCATAATATAAAGTTCCGATTCGGAACTCTCTGATTTGGATGTGCCGGATGAGCCGATAGTAGTGGATGTGACTTTATAATAAAATTTGTAAAGTGGAACTGCCCCATCCTCCACCCGGTTAATAAAATACTTTCCTTCTCTTACTTTTCTTGAAAACCCGGGTAACGATTTTTTCCAGGTGTTAGCGGACCAATCAAGCACCACGTAATGAAACCACATACCACTATTATTAAATCCAAATCCGGCTATTTCCCCGGCCTTATAATTTTTTGATTTCCCCCCGTTTTCCGTGAATTCAATTTCCTGGTTCATGTCAGCGAAATCAATTTCCTTTTTACCAAAGATCACTTTTTTCATTTGCACATCCACCTTTCCCCAAACCGTATCAACCCCGGATTTCAGAATATAACCTTCCTGGTCAGCTGAATGGGCCTTATCAAAAAAGATATATAAAGTAAAAAACAGAAGCACAGCATATTTCATAACAATTGATTTAAGCGAAAAGATATTTAAATTCTTTTACATTTCTCAGTTTATCAGTTGATGAATTTTCCGGACAGGCATCACCGGGATTCAAAACGGTTTACATTTGTATAAGTAATTCTGCGAAATGGAAACAAACATTGCCATCATGATGGCCGATCTTTCCGGTTATACCGCCATGACGGAAGTGCATGGTGCCCATATGGCCGTGGACCTCATTGACAAATACATGTCCATTGTTAATAAATCTTTGGTCAGGAGTACTCATTTACATGAACGGGTGGGTGATGAAATGGTGATCGTTGCAACCACCGCCGAAGACCTGGCTTATTCGGCTACCTTCCTGTTTGAACGGGCACATGAGGAAAGCCGGTTCTTACCGCTGCATGCCGGCATGCACTATGGACCCATCATAAAAAAAGACGGAGATTATTTCGGAACAACCATCAATACCGCTTCAAGAATTACTTCGGTGGCTGAAAAAGGACGGATCGTTTGTTCCGCTGAATTTGCAGGTCAGTTACCCGAAGGGCACCCGTTTATCCTGAAAAACAAGGGCCAGTTTGCATTCAAAAACTTATTGAAAAAAGTGGAACTATACGAAATGTCCTGTTGTATTGAATATATGTCGAGAAAATATGTGATTGACCCGGTTTGCCATATGCTCATTAAAACGCCGGCTACTGCATTACATTTTAAGCATAATGAAGAAGATCATTATTTCTGCTCGATGCATTGCCTGAAAATATATAAGGACTTAAATCAAATTGTATGACAGGTATTATCTTCTCCCGGGAATCATTGCGTCGAAATATTTTTTATTAAAACAGATTAAATATGATTATCTCTGTTATTCCTTCCAGCGCTGGATCCTGTTATAAAACTTATCGCAGATGTAGATATACCCGTTTCGTACCATGACAGCTGACGGGAAAGATAAACTTTGTATAACCTGTACGTGACTGTTATCACCTGCTACCGTAATTCCTGATGTAGCACCCGGCGCCCATTTCTGTATCCTGTCGTTTAACTGATCAGCTATATACATATTACCATCCTTATCCACAAAGACATCAGAGGGCTCGTTTAACTGATTAGCTGCTTCACCGGGGCCATTGCCCCCGGCCACAACAATTCCGCTGGTGGCGCCTCTTGTCCATTTGGTGATCCGGTGAAATCCAATTTCTGCTATATAAATATTTTCTGCTTCGTCCACATAAATACTATTGCCGTATGCGGGTTGAATTAAAGTTGTACCGCTGCCTGCACCGATTGCCCATTTTACTACTTTATAATCGGCAATGATATACATATAGCCGCCCCGTACAAAAACCTGGCGGGGCGTATTTAATTGATTGGATCCATTGCCGTAACCATTGCCACCGGCTACAATGGTACCGGTAGTTGAGCCCGGCGAAAATCTCAATATACTTCCGGCATTGGACATCGCCACATAAATATTGGCCGAACTATCCACAAATATCCCATCCATCTCCCCGCTATAATTCAAAGGAGCGGCACCAACAGTTGTTCCGGTAGTATCGCCGTAAGCCCATCGCTGAACCCGGCAATTATAACGGTCGGCTATGTATACAACCCCATTATGATCCACAAAATGATGAAACGGTTTATTCAATTGATTGGATGCAATGCCTTCACCATTGCCCCCGGCCACCGTAATTACGGGAAATTCCTCCTGTACAGATCTAATGCAACCACCGGAATCTTTGACTGAAATTTTATGAGATGATGTATAAATTTTTTTTAGAAAATATTCTTCAGCCTGGAAGGGAGAATTATCCAGGGAATATTTGTAGGGAGGAATGCCTCCTGAAACCTGCAGGATACTGATCGTTCCTGCAAACCTCATAATGGGATTAAACGAAATAGCCACATTCTCACATGGATCTGTTTCAGGTCTGCTGCATGCGGTCAAAAGAAACAAAAACAAAAATATTTGAACACACTTTTTCATACACTTCGAAATTACTTACAGATTCAAAGATATTGATAAATCCACTCCATTGGTTTCGCATAACAGAAAGCAGCCGGGAAGCAGCGGACATGTTATGTGTTATGGCATAATCTTTTATAAATAATCCCGGGGAACTTTCACGGTGAAATGAAAAAACATTTGGCCGCGCCGGGTATTTTTCATAAACTTTATATTGTCATTTGAATTGTTATTGCGTTTGATTTTAATGCGAGGAATAAGCATGAAACCTTTTCTTTTCATATGCACCATTCTCCTCCTGACCAAAGCATACCCATCCCTTTCTCAAAAAGAAATTGTTATACCGCCAGCCACCGGAACAGGCTCTGTATTTGCAGACAACCAATTACAGGAAAAATCCGGGTATCTTCCATCAAAATGGGATGTGATATCCGGCAAATGCATCATAGAACAATTTGGTGCAGACCAGGTCATTTCAATGCCGGGCGATGAAACCAAAATCAGGCCGAAAACAGATATAAAAAAACTTATTGCAAATAGTTTTGAAGCATCTTTTGAACTTTATTTTGACAACGGGCAGCGATATTATTGCCGGATATCCCCATACCCGGTCATTGAGATCAAAGAAGAAGAAGTTTCCTGCGGGGACTATGTATCCGAATT